>JBKPIZ010000459.1:0-9224 GCA_046730495.1 Pseudomonadota bacterium | reverse complement strand
CAGCTTGATGTGATGGGCGGCGCCGCCGGCGCGATCCTCGCTTTGCTTCGCTTGCATCGCGACACGCAATGGGATGTCGCACTCGCCCGCGCGATCCGTTGCGGCGAGCATCTTTTGGCGCAGGATCGGATCGGAGATGCGCACCAGCGCAGCTGGATCGGCCAAGGCTTCGGCGGCTGCCCGCTTAACGGCATGTCGCATGGCGCGGCAGGTTTTGCCTATGCGCTGGCGTCATTGGCGGCGGCGAGCGGCCGCGAGCAATTTGCGGATGCCGCGGCGGAGTGCATCGCATTGGAAGATCAAACCTATGATTCGGCACGGCACAATTGGCCGGACTTGCGCGTGCCGGGACAACCAGTGTGGCCATGCCAGTGGTGCCACGGCGCGCCTGGGATCGGCTTGGCGCGGCTCGCCACCGCCCGACGCATCGGCGCCAATGCGGCGCTTGACGCCAAGCTCGGCGGCACGCGCGTCGCAGCCGACATCGACAATGCTGTCGAGAGCGTGAAGCACTCGTGGCCCGGCCAGCTCGACACTTTGTGTTGCGGCACGCTCGGTGGAATTGAATTTCTTTGCGAGGCGGCCGACCGCGCGGGCGCTGGCAAGATCAATGAGCTTGCGACGCGGCGGTTGGCGGCCGTTCTCGCCAATGCGGCCTCAGCGGGCGATTACCGCTGGAACAGCGGTAAGCGGCAATTCAATTTGGGCTTGTTTCGGGGCCTTGCGGGCGTGGGCTACACACTATTACGGCGGGTCGATCGATCCCTGCCCAATGTGCTGATCTGGGAATAGGCTGCCCAGCGCGACCGCCTGGGCTGTGATTGTTTGAGGCTAAGCTATTCGCCGTCCATGCTTTTCAGCACGCCCTCGATGCGAATGGCGCGGCCGCATTGTCTGCATTCAAAGGCCTGCGCATCTGACAGCCGCATGAAGCCGCCGCAGGTCGGGCATGGCACAAGCTGGTCGGTACTGATGGCGGCAACGCGTACTGCTTTGACTTTCCGACCGGACCGCAGTCGGGGGCGTAGCTGTCGCAGCGCCGGCATGGGCGAATGCTCCCTTAATTCAGGGCCCGAATCGGTCTGAAAACCCGAGCGTGGAAGGTTCGTGGCCCCGAATAGATACGTGCCCCGACACGCCCCTAGGGAATGTGATATTCAACACAAAATTGCGTTTTGGGCGACTGAGCGCGGGGGTATCGGCAACGGACCGGCCCGCGCTCACTCCACCACCAGGACGCCCCGCGTCTCCTGGTGAAAGTCGTCGAAGAATTCATAACGGCCGGGCGCCAGCGCCCTGACATTGACGACGCCTTCGCTGCCGGGCGCGATGACCTTTTCCACGCGCAGCGAAACGCTTTCGAATTCCATTGGTGTCGCGTCGAGATTCTTCACTTTTATGCTGATCGGGCGATTGGCGGGCGCGCTTATTTGGCTCGGTTGGAAGCGATGGTCCTTGACCGAGATCACAACGCTGGCGCTCTGCGCCTTCGCGTGCTCGCTCGCAAAGAGGGCGGCGGCGCCGAACAGGGCGATCGCCAAGCCAGCCCTCACCGGCCGCATCCCTTTGCGCGGAAAAAGATTCACTTGCACCAAATCCTCCAGATCAATCGAACCGCTGCCTCAGAACTCGAACTCGAGCAGCAATCGCGCGCGTTGTCGGGAAAAATCCGTCAAATCGAGGGTAGAGCTCACGCCGGGCTCGTGGCCGGCGATCTGCGTTTCCCATGCGGCGCTCATGAGCACCTTGGGAGCAATCTTCCAATAGAAGGTCGGACCGAAATACACGGCATCGCCGGTGAAAGAATTGAACGCCGCGCCGTCGTAATGCCGCAGATACCAGAGGTCGACGCCGACCACGACATTGGGAACGATCTGATAAGCGAGCGCCGAAGAGATACCGAATGTCGATTCGTTCTGCCATTGGCCCAAATCGGCGCGGGTGGTCTCGGGCTCGTAAAGCAGATTGAAGCCCCAGAACAGACGATTCTTGATGAGTTCGGCATCCGCTTCGAGCTTGGCTTCCAGACCGTAGTTCACGACTTTCGCGCCGCTGGTTTCGTCCCGGCTGTGAAATTCCGGTTCGAGCGACAGCGTGACGGCGATCGGCGATGGATTGCGATCGATCAAGACCGAGCGAAACTCAGCCTCGAAGCCGTTAATTGCCGCCATGTTGCGGTCGTCGAGACTCGGAACGCCGTGGATGTTGTAATAGGAGACGGTCGGACCAAGTATGATCTGCATGTATTGCGTCGGCGTAAATTCATATTCGAGCGTGGTTTGGCTCACCGCGTAACGTCCGCCGCCGCCCTTGCCAAAGTTGGCTTGGGTTTCCGGCTCGAATGCCTTTTCGCCTTCAATGCCGGTCGACGATCCGACGGTGAAATTTCCAAATATGTATTTGGTCTCCACTTCATGGAATGCGCCGGCGTCCTGCGCTTGAGCCGTGAACGCAGAAACGAGAACCGTCGCGATTACGGTTGGAAAAACGGCTAGCAGTATTCTGGACGCACGGTGCGAATAGACAGACATCGTAATGCTATTTGTTAATCGACAGCACCACGCCCGAGCTTCTTTTGTTTGTCAAGAAAACTACGCGGCTCGCGCTAAGATTGGAGCCGTTCTAGTCCGCAGCTTTTCATTATTCCAAAGTAACTGTGCTCGCCACGTGCGAACACTATTTTCGCCTCGCTCGTTGCGTTGCTAGCATCACGTCCTCCCATGCGCGCAAAAAGTAACGAGCGGACCCAAGGTCCGTTCGTTTGACTTTCAATAAGCTCGTGTCCGATAGCGTTATTTGGCGGTGTTGATCGCCTTGTTGCCGGACGAATGGAGTTTGCCATTCATCCCAGTATGGGCGCCGGTGCCACCAACCGTGGAATTATAAAGACCATTCGGACTGCGGTGGGTACCTTTTTTTGCATTGATGCGCGCGTTGGCATCAGAGTGCAAATCGCCGTTGACGCCGGCGCGTGCGCCCGATGAGCCGATACTGGAATTGACACTTCCGTTGACGCTCTGTGCCGAAGCCGCCGATGCCAACCCGATAGCCAGACCGGCCGCGAAGCCGAGTGTGACGAGTTTCTTCATATTGATCTCCCAAATATGGATACCGGAAGCAACTGCACCGGTGCAGCTATCGTTCCATGAAAAAATGCACGGGCGCGCGCGTCAGCCGACGAAAGCTACCACCGTCCCGCGATGCACCATGCCGGCGAGATCGAGCGCATCCCAGTTGGTGAGCCGGATGCAACCATGCGATTCGGTCTTGCCGATCTTCTCCGGCGCCGGCGTGCCATGGATGCCGTAGCTCGGCGCACTCAGATCGATCCAGACGAGGCCGACCGGATTCTTCGGACCCGGCTGGATCGTGAATTTATGCTGGGCCTTCACACCTTTGAAGGCGAAGCGCGGATCGTAATGATAGGTCGGGTTATGTGCGACGGCTTTGACCTTGAACTCTCCACTTGGCGCAGGCTTTTCGGCGCTGCCGATTGAGGCGGGATAAAACGCCACCAGATTGCCGTCGGCATCGAAGGCGGAGAGTGTGCGCGCCTTCTTGTCGATCACGACTTTGGCGACCGGCGTGTGCCGCGGCTTCTGCGGCACGTCGGTCACGACGATACGCGTGCCGGGGCGCGCGAAATCGGCGCCGGGGTTGAGCGTCGCCAAAAGCGCTTCCGACATGTGGAAGCGTTCAGCCAATTCGTCCCGGGGGTCCGCGTAATCGAGGGCCGGCAGCTTGGCCTTGGCTTCGAAGTCAGCCGGTATATTTTTGGTGAACGGACCTTTGACGTCGGCCTCGGTGATCGCGTAGTCCGCCATGATCGGGTCTTGCGATCTCGCGGCAAGGGCATTGAGGGTGTCGCCATCCAGCGCGCCGGTTGGATTTAGCCGGCTCTGGCGCTGAAACGCAGCCACGGCTTTTCTGTAATTGTCGCCGTCGCGGCCGTCGATCACACCGGGTGAGAAACCGGCGCGGTCGAGCAATACTTCAGCCTTAACAACAAGCGCCGTATTGTCCTTTTGGCCCTGCCCGACTTGCGCCTGTTCGATCGCCTCAGCGGTGAGTGGTTGCTGCCGTGGCGCATGGCGAGAATCATGGCGAGAATGATGCGGCGTGGCGCCGATGCAGAGGGCGGCACAAATCAAGAGCCCCCATACGCGCGTGTTCATGCGTTAAAAACGCAATGCGACGGCGGTCAGTTCCGAAAATGCGCGATGCAGGTTGCGTTTGCGAAGACTTTTTATTCGGAAAGGCCATACCCGGCGGCGGTTGGGATGCCGGGCTATTCCGGTTTCTCGTCGTCGCCTCTGGCTTTGTCCTGCTCGGCGAGCTTGGCCCAGGTTTGGGCCATTTCGATCAGCAGAGCTTTGTTGGTCTTGTCCGTGGCTTCGCGGGCCAAGCGCAAGCATTCGGCCGCGCGCCTTTGGTGGTCCTGGAATTTAGCCACGCAAGCCCTCCCGTTGCGCAGCAACGCGGAAGATCGCCGATTGGTTCCTTGCAAATTGCGAATGTGGACAAGTGGACCTTGGCTCTCGACGCCATTGATCAAAATCGCAGGGAATGTCTATCGTTATCGGGTACCGGCTAGTTTGAGGCGGAAAACATGCAGTCCGGGACGGATTGTTGCATGACCTCGCTGCGCTTGGCGTTCGTCATCGCCATGATCGCGGCCGCACAACCGGCCATGAGGAGTACAACACCGGCGGCGCCTGCAGCCGAGCGTATCCTCGATGACAGCGGCGGGCGCATTGGCGCTTATTTGTCGAGGTACCAGGCGCTCCGCAAGTCCGGCCAGCACGTCGCGATCGACGGCACCTGTGCATCGGCGTGCACGCTTTTGCTCGGCGTAATCCCGCACGATCGCATCTGTGTGACGCCGCGCGCGGTGCTCGCTTTCCACGCCGCCTGGGACCCCGGTCTGACGGGCGCTCAATTCAACGCGGCAGGGACCAAATATTTGTGGTCGCATTATCCGGGTGACGTGCGCCGGTGGATCGCGCGGCACGGCGGATTGCGATCACAAACTCTTTATCTGGGCGGGCGTGAACTCGCGGCAATGTTCCAGACCTGCCGTTAGCCAAAGCACGCCAGGGCCGGAATCTCGCTATTGTGCTTTGGCCGCGGTGCAGGTTGCGACAACGACTGCCCTGAAGACATCAAACGACTGCAAGTTTATCTGGCACTTGGTCGCGGGATCGGGGGTGATGCTGAGCGTCTGTCCAGCCGCCATTGATTGGGTTTTGCCGTTGACGTTGAGCAGCACGCTGTCGTTTGCGGGAGGGCCGACCAGGCCGACCACCAAATGCCCATCGCCGAGGATGAGGGTTTGATTGGGATTGATATTGTAGGTGTTGGCGGAAGGCGTGATCGCGTCCAGCGCGGCTTGCGTCTTAGTGAGCTTATCTTGCAGTGCGGTGAGCTGCGCGCTCTTGGAGTCGATGTCTCTTTTCTGCTTCTGGCTTTCCGCGCGCAGCTGCTCGATCTGGGCTACACGCTCAGCCACATCCATTGAGGACAAATACGTGCCGTACAAACGGCCACCGATCAGGATGCCGATAATAATGAAGATGCAGGACGCGATGATTGTGGGCCGATAACCCGCGAGCCGTCGCCACCGCGCAGGCCGCGGAACCGGGCGGCGGCTGGATGGCGTGCTGTCGTTCACCGCATCCCCCTCTATTGTTTGGATTTAGTTTCGGGCGCTATCAAATCCGCGCCCGCGCGTAACGCGCCGGAAAGTCCCGAAAGGATCGGCCGCACGCCCGGAATATCCATCACAGTCGCCGATGACGCTGTTTTTTCCGGCTGCGCCAGGATTACAGGACCGGCGTTTGCGGTTTCCTCGGGAGCGACCGGAGTTGCCGCACCCGAGGTACCTGGCGGCGGCTTGGCTGGCGGCGAGCCGGGGCTCGCTGGAGCCGCGCCGGGCGCGGTCGAGGTGTTCGGCGGCGCATTGCTATTCGGCGCCGGCGGTGGCGCATTGCCCGACGGGCTCGATGAAGAAGTCCCCGAAGGCGGCGCTCCCGAACCCGACGGCGCCGTGGTCGATGAAGCGCCGCCGGCGCCCGATGGCGAGGCCGCGCCCGACGGATTGGGCTCGGCGTTGAGAATGATCGGCAGGCCGTCCCTGCCCGAGCCGATCACCACGACTTTTGCGTTGGGCGATTGCGAGAGTAAAAGCGTGGCCTCGATGCCGCGCCAGCGCAAATAGGATTCGGAAATTCCCTGGCTGACCGTCTTCTGAAAAGCGGCGATGCCGTCGGCCTCGATCTGCTTGCGTTTGGATTCTTGGGCCTCGCGCTCGACGCGGAATTTATATTCCTGGATCATGTAAAACTGCTCCGTCTGCCGATTGATCGCCGCCACGATGTCCGGCGGCAGCTCGATCGACAGCACGAGAGTGTCGAGGATCTGAATCGCGTCCTGGAGAAAATCGTTATAGTGCTTCGGGTCCGGTTGCTCCATCGCTTCCGGCTGCACCAGCTTGTTGAGGTTCGCCGCCAAGCTCTTTTGCGAGGCGTCGCGAATTTGTTTCTGGATCTGCTCCCGCGACGTGTAAACCGCTTCCGCGGTATATTGCGAAATGACCTGCCGCGCTTGGCTGCCGATTTCCGGATTGACGACGGACGTCAAAAAATCCGGACCGATGAATTTGTGCAGCACCGCGACCGAATTGTGCAACAGCTGATAGCGCACGCTGATCTGCGCTTTGACATTCACGCCATCCTTTGAAATGGCATTGTAGGTCTGCTGCGTGGATTGCAGCCGCAAATTGTAAAGGTAGAGCTTATCCCACGGCCAAATGATGTGGAGGCCTTCTTCCCGCAATTCACGCGGGTCAAGCACGGTGCCGCGGCCGACCCAGCACCAGCAGTACATATCGAACCCGTTAAATCGCTTCCACAGCACCCCGACGGACCCGCTCGGCACCGTGATGACCACGTAGGGCCAGAGCACGACCACGATCAACAATCCGAGCAGGATGATGAACGACAATCCGGGCAGATGGCGCACCACAAAACGCCGCCATCCCCGCCTTTGCGGCGGGGGCGCCAGATCATCGATGGTTTCCGGATAGCTTGCCATCACCCTAACTCCGACCGGGCCCTATCATCCACCCATTGAACGCTGTTCGACAATACGGCCGTAATCCATCTTGATACGGCGCGCCGGCAGGTGCAGTTCGTCGAGATAGCGGTCATCGTGGGTGATGACCACGATCGTGGCACCGGCGCGCATCATATCTGGCAGCAACTCGTCGTAGAATTTGAGGCGGAATTCAGGATCCTGCTCGGCGGTCCATTCGTCGAGCAGCATGATCGGCCGCTTCTCCAGAAGGCTGACGATCAGCGCCAGGCGGCGTCGCTGGCCGCCGGAAAGATCGAGCGTGCGAAACTCGCCATTGCTGAGCGCGGTCTTGTCTGCAAGACGAAATTGCGTCAACAGCCGGTTGACGTCGGACGGATCGGCATCCGCAATCCCATACAGCCGCTGAAACAAATGATAGTCGAAGAAAATCGCCGACATTAATCCGCGATACTCGTCGCGATTTGCGTCGGTCACCGCCCGGCCGTCAAGCAGGACCTCGCCGGAATCCGGCGGATAGAGACCTGACAGCACGCGAAGAAAAGTCGATTTGCCTGAACCGTTGCCGCCGGTGATGAAAACAAGCTCGCCGTGCTGCAGGGTGAAATCGATCGGCCCGATTTTAAAAACGGTGTCGGAGAACCTGTCCGTATAGCGGAATTCGATATTGCGCATCTCGATTCGTTCGAAACGCTTCGGTGCGGTGATGGCGCGCCGCTCTTCCTCGACGAGCGTCTCTTGCAGCGCTTGCTCCAGCCGATCGATCCGGCCGGCCGCGGCATTGGCGTTGAGCAAGATCGGAATCGATTGCACGAGCCCGAAACAAGCGCCGACCACGAATAAGAGCGCCGTGGTCGTTTTTGCGATCGATGCGCCGCCGAGCGTGTCGCTCAAATTAGGTGCCACAAACACCACCGCGCCAAGCAGGATGTACATCGAGATCTGCGAGGTGACGATCATTCTGAAGGTTTCGGCCTGCGTGCGAATCTTGATATTAGCGGCGGTCTTCGACACCTCCAATGCATCATTGAACAGATCGTCACTGCGCGCAGCGTTGAGCCTGACTTCCTTGAAGCCGTCGAGGAAGTCGGTCAGCCGGTCAAAAAGCCGGCGCTCCCAGGCAGCCGATTCGCTTTTCTGCGCGGTCAGTTGCCGGTTTTTGTAGTGGAAGATCGTGGCCGCGCCGGACACGATCACCAGTGTCAGCAGAAAAGCGACGATCGACAAATAGGCGACGTAGATCCCGACGAACAGAATCAATACCGCGCCCTGCACCGTGAAGCAGAGCATGTTGCTCGCTTGCGTCAATATCGCGGTGTCGCTGGTAATGGAGGCGACAATCCGCGCCCGGCCGATCTTTTCGATCGCGAGGAGCTCCGAGCGTCGGATCAGATCCATAAGCCGCAAGCGCAGCTTATGGATGATCGCTTCGATTTCGGCGGTGGCGGTGATGGTGACGAACTGTTGCGACTTCATGAACAAAAACACCGCGACCAGGAACAGCGATGCCGCCCACAGGCCGGGTTTCTGCCCGCTGCTGGTATCTTGCACGCCGGTATTGATGGCAGCGAGAATCGAAGCGTTGCTGATGCCGCCGAGGCTCGACATGAATAATAGCTTCGGCATCGAGCCGTGCATTTCGCGCCGAACGAGCTGCAAGAAGGACATGATCGTACGCTCGTCCGTTCTACATTAATGCGGGTGCTGACGGCCTAAATGGAATCGTTGGCGGACCGGCCAGCCGGCGGCGGCGATAACGCCGATCTATTCGCGGGGACGCCATTCAAAACGACGGGATGGGCCGGTCATGAAAAGCACCGGCAATACCAGCAACGGAGTGGTAAAAAGCGCGAGAAAGAATGTCCCCCAAAAACCCATCCGGCGATGGGTGCCGCAAAACCCCGTAAACAGGCACGCGACGATGTAGGCGAGAATGGCTGCTGCCATGACTTGACTGCCACGAATTAACTGTCACGCGTTTACTGGCCGAGCTTGCCGGGCCAAGTCCCCGAATTTCCCTCGCGAAGAACCCAACCGCGCGTCGATTGCATTGGCGCGCGACTGCGACGCGGTAACTTCTGCTACGAGACGATGCGCCCCTTGGACGCGACCGGTTCTCGCTTGGCTATTTC
>JBKPIZ010000458.1:0-2893 GCA_046730495.1 Pseudomonadota bacterium | reverse complement strand
GTCGGTGAGCTCTGGCGCCGACATTTCCGGCTGCAGGTCGTAGGTCGCGACTTTGGGCGAGGGCACCATGATACGATCCTCGCCGGGATATTTTTCCTCGCGGCCGCCATTAAGGAAATAGGTGACGTGCGGATACTTTTCAGTCTCCGCCATGCGCAGTTGCGTGCGCCCGGCATCGGCCACCACCTCGCCAAGGACGTGGGCCAGGTTTTGCGGCGGAAAAATCGTCCCCATCAGCTTGTCGAGCTCATCGCTGTATTCCGCCATGCCGACCGCTGCAGCGAACCGAATGAAACGTTTGCGTGAAAAAGCGGAAAAATCCGGATCGAGAATTGCGGCGAGGATTTCGCGCACGCGATCGGCGCGGAAGTTGAAACAAAGCACGCCGCCACCGTCCTTCATGCCGCGGTAATCGCCGACCACTGCTGGCACGATGAATTCATCGAACTTTTTGCCGGCATAGGCGTCGGCGATGCCCGCGGAAGCATCCGCAAAGCGCGGGGCGTCGGCTTCCGCAATCGCTTTGTAGGCCTTCTCGATGCGATCCCAGCGTCTGTCGCGATCCATCGCGTAGTATCGTCCGCACACGCTCGCGATCCGGGTCGACTGCGGCAGGGCCGCGATCAATCGCTTTACGTCATCTGCTGCCGATTGCGGCGGCGTATCGCGCCCGTCGGTGATCGCGTGGACCCATACCGGCACCTTCGCGCGGTCGAGGATTTTGGCCAGCGCTACAGCGTGATTCTGATGCGAATGGACCCCGCCAGGTGAGACCAGTCCGATCAGATGGCAGGCGCCGCCACTCTTTTTGAGTTTTTCGATCAGGGTGACGAGCGCGGGCGCACGCTCGATTTCACCGCTGGCAATAGCATTGTCGATGCGCGGCAGGTCCTGGATCACCACGCGGCCGGCGCCGATATTGAGGTGACCGACTTCAGAATTGCCCATCTGGCCCTCGGGCAGGCCGACGTCCTTGCCCGAAGTGTGGAGAAATCCGTGTGGGCCAGTTTGCCACAGCCGCTCGAAATTCGGCGTCTTAGCCTGGCGAATGGCGTTGTCGCGCGCTTCGTCGCGCCAGCCCCAGCCATCCAAAATGACCAGCATTACCGGCCGCCGCCGCTGCATCACAAAAAGCCTTTAATCGAGATGCAGCCGGTATTGCGGATTGCCGGCGGATCGTCAATCGGCAGCGGTGTCAGGCCGCTGCGGCGACCTGACCCGCCTCCCAGCCGAGCATCGCGCGCTTGCGAGTAATGCCCCAGTGGTAGCCGGTGAGCGCGCCGGCTTTACCGATCACGCGGTGGCAGGGCACGACGAAGGCGATCGGGTTTTTCCCGACCGCGGCGCCAACCGCGCGGGCGGCGGTGGGATTGCGTACTTTATTCGCCAAGCCCGAATAGGTCGTGAGCCGGCCCATCGGGATTTGTAAGAGCGCTTCCCACACCCGTACCTCCCAATCGGTGCCGATCAGCACGACCCGAAGCGGCTGTTGCGATCGCCATTGCTTGGAATCGAACACGCGCTGCGCAATCGGCGCGGTGCGTGCTCCATCCTCGACGTAGTTGGCCCGCGGCCACCGCCGTTTCATATCGGCAAGTGTGGCGCGCTCCTTGCCGGGGTCGGCAAAAGCCAACCCCGCGAGGCCACGATCGGTCGCCATGATCAGAGCATGGCCGAACGGCGAAGCATGAAAGCCGAAATAGATGGTGAGACCTTCACCGCCGGATTTCCATTCGCCGGGCGACATCGCTTCGTGGGTCACGAACAGATCGTGCAACCGGCCCGGTCCGGAAAGGCCGACTTCGTAGGTGGCGTCGAGCACGCTTGCCGAATCGCGCAGGAGCTGCCGCGCGCCGTCGAGCGTAAGCGCCTGCAGAAAGGCTTTAGGGGTCAGGCCGGCCCAGCGGCGGAACAGGTGATGCAGTTCCGTCGGAGTGACGCCGGCGGCTTCGGCGATGGCCTCAATTTCGGGCTGTTCGCGCCAGTGGCCGCGGATATGTCCGATGGCCTTACGCACGATCTCGTAGTCGGCGGCGGCTTCGGATAACGGCGTCGAATTGAAAATACGATCGGGCGACAACATGGCTGCCTCCATCATTTCCTCCCGATCTATGGCGCCCTTTCGTGCCAAACCACCCGATTTCTGAGCTTATTTTTACAGGCGGGACATGGCCAAGGCGAGCCTCAACGAGGCCAGCGCGAACAGCAAAAATCACCCGTTGGGCATCCTGGTCGGGCCTCGCCTCGCCTCGCCTAGCGCGCCGGTCAGCGCCTGCGCAAAGCTCGCTTTTTCGGCAGGGTTTAAGAAACCCGCGATGACGAGCCGCCGCCCATGGGAGACGAGAAATAGCCGTTCGACGCCGAATTCCTCGTGCACGATGCGCTCAAGCCGGACCCAGAGAGGATTGAGCGTCCATTGGCGGACACGGCCGCGATGATTGACTTTCCGCACCGTCAATTCCGCGGCTGTGACGGTGACCTCCTCGTAGGCGCGCGCGGTGCGGTAATTGGCGCGGAAGGCGAGATAGACGAGCAACACGTCAAGTCCGAAGAAGCCGAAGACCGGCCAAGCGCCAAGCGACACGAAGATGACGCCCGCGACAAAGCTCAAGCATCCTAGGCAGAGCATAAAGATGAGGAAGCCCTTTGGACCAAGCGAACGGTGCGGCGTGATAATCGCCGAAAAGATTTTCGGATCGGCGCAAGTCCTCGTGCCGCTGTTATTGTCGTCACTCATCCTGCCCATTATACGGAATCCCAATGCGCAAACACACCAGCCGCCCGAAACAGCGGACGCAAAAAATCGTCCGGCAGCGGCTCGCCGCGGCGCGCAAGGGCAAAGCAGCGCGGGTCAAGGACGCCAAGGCGCGCGTTGGCGCCGATCGCAAGGCCG
>JBKPIZ010000457.1:0-2631 GCA_046730495.1 Pseudomonadota bacterium | reverse complement strand
GCTTTTGACCCGAAGCTGACATTAGCGCGGGTGCTTTTTCGTCACTCGTCGCGGTCAGACCCGCCGACGGTCAATCTCACGGAAAGAAACGAGGCGCCGACGACTTTCGTCCCAAAGCGCAAGCCGCACGCATTGGAAGCTCTGAAACAACGTAAGTCGGCTCACGCGGCGAAGTTCGGGATGCTCGCTGAGCACCCGAGGCAAACGGTAAGAGGGAATACGGCTACACAGGTGATGGACATGATGGACGCCGATGTTTGCCGTGAACCAGCGCAAGATTCCCGGAAGGTCGTAGTGCGAACTGCCATGCAGAGCCGCTTCTTGAAAGCTCCAGCCGTCCTCATGCGCCCAGAATGTCCTCTAGAATTGATGTTGCACGTAGAACAGCCATACTCCCGCTGAACCTGCGAGCAAAATAATAGGTAGCTGCACAAGAACAAAGGGCCAAACGCCGATAAACCAGATCAGGACTGCGACAGCGGCAGCAATAGCAACATTGGTTGCCATGGTACTGAGCCACGGCTGCCAGCCGTTGAAGAACAGGCCGACCGGAAGCCGATATTGCAGGATAAACAGATAGGCGGGACCGACACCGAACATGACGAGCGGGTGCCGGTATACCCGATAACAAAGACGGCCCCAGAAGGAGCGCGACAGGTATTCGCGCACCGTAAGGGTATCGACGTCACCGATGCCGCGTCGTTCAAGATGGCCGGAGGTGGCGTGATGGATCGCGTGGGTTTGGCGCCAGAAATCATAGGGCGTCAGCGTCAACACACCGATCACCCGGCCGACCCAATCGTTTGCCATGCGATGACTAAAAAAGGAGCCATGCCCGCAATCATGCTGAATCATGAACAATCGCACGAGAAAGCCCGCGGCCGGTATCGCGAGCAGCAGGGAGAGCCACCAGTAGCCGAAATGCAGCGCTGTCCAGGCCAATACCCATAGCGCCGCAAGCGGCGCGGCAGTGATCGCTATCTCCACGATGCTGCGGACGTGGTTGGGCTCGCGATAGCGCGCAAGGGTTTGCGCCCAGCGCCGCGGGGTTGTTTCCAGGGGAGGTGAGGCAACGGTTGGGATGTTTTCCAATATTCAGTCCGTGGTTAGGGTTCGCGGCTGCTTAGCCTCTACGGAGAACCTGCAATTTCGTACCAACCGGAGATCGCTGAATGCACCTTGAAGCGATTACGATTTATAAGAGTCGAAAGGCTGCGCGAGTATCACTGCCATTCCCGACCGAAGACACTTAAAATATCACGAGTATATAACGTGCAGTGCACAAGCAAAAATTATGATTGCGAAAAAAATGGGAATGATGATCGGAGGAACGAACCAGGCGGCCATGGTACTATCCTGCGGAGTTTAATGATCAGGTTGCAGCGGCGACACGCCTATATGGATGAAGGCTAGGGCATGTCGCCAACCATTTAAAAAATGTGCCCTCAGTACTTGAGGACGTCTGTATAAAATTGCTCACTGCGGCTGAGAATGACCCAGCATTGGCTCGGCTCGTCCGGTCAAAAAGTAGCAATCATTCAAGTCCTTTGACCCATTCATCCCAATCGTGCCATGGCTTTTCCGGGAACCCCAAGACACTGTCCAGGAGCTTTTGCATCACGCGAGCGACTTTAACCTGATCATCAATCTCATCCTCCTTGAGCAGATGATCATCGATCATTTTGCGCAGATGCTTTTTGTGAGGAAAACCGGTACTGCATGTCTCCCTGATTTTTTCATAGATTGCTCCGCCTCCCGCCCCGATTGGTCTTAATGGGCACCGGCCTGTCAAACGGAACGATATGCAGCCGAGTGGATTGCCGAAATGGGCCTGGCCTTCGAGGCCGCACCCGCAGCCCCGGAGTCGCTCATTGATTTACCGAGACCGGGGCTGCCACAGACCCAACTCTTTGCATTATTGTCCTACCGCGAGGCGTGCCGTCTCGGGTGTGTGGGCATTGCCAGCAAACGACTTGGCTCGCCCTACCGCTCCGGCCTCTCAGCGCATTGGGTGAAGGTGAAAAACCCAAAAGCGCCGGTAGTGAGACGCGAGGCTGAGGAGGATTGAGGTTCATCACACTGGATAAGGTCAAAAACCCCAAGGCTGGGCCGCTGATCTGCCGGGCGGGGAAATGTCCACCGTGAGATCAACTATTAGCTCCAGTCTGTAGCACTACGCACAACGACACGAGCTAGGGCGTTTCTGGCTCTTTTTCGTGATGTTCATGATTTTGCGTAGTCAGCCAACGATGCTCGTCGATCCATCTCTCGGCATCCGATTGGGAAACAAACCAACCAAAGTGGCGTGGGCTGTTTCCTGGCCACATCATTTCGACGCGCCAATAGCCGGACTGCTGCATCGGCCTTAGCACCATACTACCTACATTGCCCATGAGGCCTTTCCGCCCAGTCCTAGCCGCATAAAAAAGACCCCGGCCCTAGGGCTGGGATCTTTTTTTACGCAAACAAATCGGGCGCTTGGGGGGTCGGGGGATGGGGGAAAGCGCCCGACTCGTGGTAAGTTTGGGCCGGCGACTATTCTGAATCTGTATAGAATTGCTCACTCCGAATCGACGGTGGATAAGTGGGATAACTCGCCTAGCGCCAAACTGTGAGCGCTCGGCGCATTGC
>JBKPIZ010000456.1:0-1963 GCA_046730495.1 Pseudomonadota bacterium | reverse complement strand
TCGCGGTTTATCGACTCACTTTGGACCATGAAACGCCGCCGCAAATTGCAATCCGTGGCGATCAACCCGTTAGTGGTCGACCTGTCGCACCACAACGACGTCGCCGATTTTGGCAAGGTCAAAGCCAGCGGCATTGCCGGGATCATCCACAAGGCGACCGAGGCGACCGGCTTTATCGACAATATGTACGCCGTACGGCGCGGCCACGCGGTGAACGCCGGTCTGTTGTGGGGCGCCTATCATTTCCTGCGGCCGGTTTCGATCCCCGCACAGGTGGATTTCTTCCTCAAGATCGCCGCGCCGGACGGCACGACGCTGCTAGCGCTCGACCACGAGGACGAGCGCGTCCCCCTCATTAATGCCAAGGAATTTCTGCTCCGGGTCGAGCATGCGGTCGGCCGCAAGGCGGTGCTCTATTCCGGATTCCTCATAAAAGAACAGCTTGACGACCGTATCGACGGTTTTCTCGCTGCGCATCGCCTCTGGCTCGCACAGTATGGCCCACGCCCGGTGACGCCACGCAACTGGCCGAGCGCTTGGCTGTGGCAGTTCACCGGCGATGGCGTCGGCCCCAAGCCGCACAGTATTCCAGGCATCATCGACACTGGCATCGACATCAACCACTTTGAGGGCGACGCGGTGAAGCTCGCCGCCGAATGGTCCGGCCCGACTACCGTTGAGCCAGCAACTGCCTAGGGCAATTATCAAACGATGTCCGCTTTTGGGGGTAAAGCGACATCGAATGGAGGCACTTCAATGTCCCGCGCGAACCGAATTTCAGGCCGGTGGGTGCGGTCGGATAGAAACCGACCGGTCGCCAATGCGTTGGCCTTGCAGTAGTCGAGGCTACTATGGCCGACGCTTTAACCCGGAACTTCACGATAAATTTTGGGCCGCAACACCCCGCGGCACACGGCGTTTTGCGCCTCGTCTTGGAACTTGATGGCGAGGTCGTACGGCGCGTCGATCCGCATATTGGATTGCTCCATCGAGGCACTGAAAAGCTGATCGAGCACAAAACCTATTCGCAGGCGATCGGCTATTTTGATCGGCTTGATTACGTCGCGCCGATGAACCAGGAGCATGCCTTTGTGCTGGCGGCGGAGAAGCTTTTGGGCATCGAAGTACCCCGCCGCGGACAACTGATTCGCGTGCTCTACAGCGAAATCGGGCGCCTATTGTCACACCTGCTACAGGTGACCACCCAGGCGCTCGATGTCGGCGCGCTCACCCCCATATTATGGGGTTTTGAGGAGCGGGAAAAATTAATGATGTTCTATGAGCGCGCCTCGGGCGCGCGGATGCATGCCAACTATTTTCGTGTCGGCGGCGTACATCAGGACCTGCCGCTAAAGCTTATCGATGATATTTGGAATTTCTGCGACCCCTTTCTCAAAGTATGTGACGACATCGAGGTCCTGCTCACGGAGAACCGCATTTTCAAGCAACGTAACGTCAACATCGGTGTCGTGAGCCTCAACGATGCTTGGGCTCGGGGCTTCTCGGGAGTCATGGTACGCGGCTCCGGCGCCGTCTGGGACTTGCGCAAGGCGCAACCCTATGAATGCTATTCCGAGTTCGATTTCGACATTCCGATCGGCAAGCACGGCGACTGCTACGACCGCTATCTGCTGCGGATGGAGGAAATGCGCCAGTCCGTGCGAATTATGAAGCAATGCATCGATAAGCTGCAATCACCGCAGGGACAGGGGCCTGTGATAATTGAAGATCACCGGATTGCTCCGCCGCGCCGGCCAGTGATGAAGAGTTCGATGGAAGCAATGATCGAACACTTCAAGCATTATACAGAGGGGTTCCGGGTGCCGAGGGGCGAAGTTTACGCGGCGGTCGAGGCGCCGAAGGGCGAATTCGGAGTCTATCTGGTCTCCGAAGGGACTAACCAGCCATACAAATGCAAAATCCGCGCGCCGTCATTCCCACACTTGGGGGCAATGGATTTCTT
>JBKPIZ010000455.1:0-4699 GCA_046730495.1 Pseudomonadota bacterium | reverse complement strand
GCGTTCGCGCGGCGGTCACACGGTGTGGAACAATGTCGTTGCCGCGTGCTCGCCGTGCAATTTGCGCAAGGGCAATATGACGCCGGAAGAATCCAAGATGTGGCCGTCGCAGCGGCCGTTCCAGCCGAGCGTGCAGCATCTGCACCGCAACGGCCGGCTGTTTCCGCCGAATTATCTGCACGACAGCTGGCTCGATTATCTCTACTGGGATACCGAGCTCGATCCGTAAAGCGCGCGACGCTTTTCTGTTCTCACGGCATTACGTTCACCTCTCCCCGCTGCGCGGGGAGAGGTCGGATTGCGCTAGCCATCCAGGTGAGGGAGCGTGCGCGCAATTCTGAGCCGCGCGGCGAGGCCCCCTCATCCCGACCTTCTCCCCGCACGCGGGGAGAAGGAGCGCTCCGTGCAGACCGCTCGCTAGGCGCGATTCGAAGTGCGCCGTAACTTCAGCCCGCGGCCGGAGTTGCCTGCGCCTCTTTCTCTGGCGCGCCGTTGAGCTTGCGCGCAGAGTCCGCGGACAATGCATGAGCGCTCGCCTGCGGCCGGACCGCCGCCGTGCGCGGCTTGTCTGTTGTATTCTCGTCGCGGCGTGACGTCCCATCAAAGCGTGCGTTCTCCTCGATCGCCAGCGAGCGATGGAAGATGTCGCCTTCGACGATGGCGGTGCTGTTGAGCCGCACCCGGTTGGCGCGGATCGTGCCCTTGACCCGACCGCCCACCGTCAGCTCCTCGGCGACCACATCGCCCTCGACTTCAGCGCCGTCGGCGATCAGCACCGTCGAGGCATGCAGCTCGCCTTCGACGCGGCCGAGAATTTTCACCGCGCCCGAGCCGGCGATCTTGCCGATCACCGTCATCCCGGCGCTGATCGAGGAAACGCCGTTGCCCGAATCCGCCGCGGCCGCCGAAGCGGGCGACGCGCTGTGAAAGCTTTGCACCGGCGCTGGCGATTTAAGCTCGTCCGGCATGCCGTCTTTGGTCTTTCCAAACATTTCCATTACTCCTTTACTCTGGGTTGCACCCTCTGTTGAAACTTAAGTGGCGTAGTAGATCCGGTGAAAGCGGCGGCCGAGCCGGCTCAAGACTTCACGCCCGGTCGATCCGCTGGCCGCGGCGAGCTCGTCAATTGCGACGCCGTCGCCGATCAGCGTCACCATGGCGCCGAACCGAGCCACGCTGCGATCGAGATCGGTGACGTCGATCGGCAAGAGATCCATCGACGGCGCCCACGCGACCGGACAGCGTTGCCCGCCAATCGCAACTTGCAAACGCGTTCGTGAATCCCCGGCCGGGCGGGGATAACCGTCGGCATGGCCGAGCGCTACCAGCGCAAGGCGCGTACGCCGTTTCGCGTGCACGCCGTTATTGGATGCCGGCGCGGCCAATTCGCGGACTTGCACGATGCGCGCCTTGAGCTCGATCACCGGCAGCATAGGATTGGCGGCGGCGGGCGTCGGGTTAATGCCGTAGAGCGCGCTGCCTGCGCGCACCCGATCGAAATGCACCTTACTTCCAAGAAAAATGCCGGACGAATCCGCAAGCGAAGCCGGAATGCCACGATAATGCCGGCGCAATTCGTGGAAAGTTTCGAGCTGCCGCTCGCTGCGCGGATCGTCGGGCGCAACGGCGTGATTCAATCGGCTCAGTAACAGCGCGACGCCGTGATTGAGCGACTGCACCCGCGGCGCGAAGGCGGTCGCCTCTTCGAGCGACAGGCCAAGCCCGCTATTGCCGGTATCGACATTGAGCGCGCAGCCGCCCTCCCACGCCTGCGCACTGACAAACACGTCCCATTCGGCAAGCTCGATGGTGCTGTTGATCACCGGCCGCGCATTAATGTCGGCGAAGGCCGGTCCGGTGCCGGAATAAAGCCCATTGAGCACGTAGAGCGTCGCCTGTGGCGCGACCGCGCGGACGCTTTTGGCTTCCGGAAGATTGCAAACGAGGAAGGTGTCGCAGCCGGATTTGGCCAGCGCGCCGGCGATCGGGCCAATGCCGCAGCCATAGGCGTCGGCACGCACCATTGCGGCGCATTCCGCATCGGTGCGTTTGGTTAAGCGCTCATAGTTGGCGGCGAGATTTGCCAGATTGATTTTCAGGACGCCGCCGGCCTCGGCTTCCGGAGGCCCTTCGACGGTGACGCAGGCGGCAAGACCTTTGTTGTGGACCTGAAGCCGGCCGCCTTTATTGATGATGCGGCCGTCGACCGAGCCGTCGACCACGACACTGGCGCCAGGCTCGATGGTCAGGCTGCCGAGCAGGTTGCCGCGCACATGCAGCGTGCAATTTCGCTGCACGATGGTGTCGTTGGCGATGGAACCGTGGACCTCGGATGAGCTAGAGATCAAAAGCGGTCCGGCCTCGGCGACAGGTCCGCCCGGTTCGATACTCCGCTCCGCGCTTTCTGCTAGACGCGCTACAACCGCCGACACAGCGCTGGGCTCCCCCGCCCGAAATCGCGCCGAGTGTCGCGCAATTCCGGAGTTCCCACAAGCACGGCAAGGTTTAGCCGGGATTCATTTTGTGAATATGACGAACGTTATGTTGAGGGTCATCGCGGGGTGAAAACCGCGGCGCCGTATTTTTCGCTCGCTTCTTGGATTGTCAGGCGTTTTAGCTCTGGCGGCCCGCCGCCGTGCATTCCGCTTTGGGATAAGTCCGCTCCCAATAGCGGCCATCCTCTGGATCGCGATAGAGCGTCTCCCAAGTACCCGAATGGGGGCTGTCCACAATTTTCTGTAAATAATGCGCGATTAACCACTCGATCCGCTCGCAAACCGCATCGCCGCGCGCACGTCCGTCCTGAACCAGCCATGTGCCGGTCAGTATCTGCTCGTTTGGCTGCAGCCTGTTCATTCAAGGGCCCGACCGGATTACGCCGCCGCGGTCTTGCGCCCGTCGGCGAATAATGGCGCCACTTCGGCCATGAACCGCGCCATCTCGTCTTTGACCTGATTGTGCGGTTTCAAACCGACATTGACGTAGAGGATCACTTCGGCGAAGCCGGCGGCCTCCACTTTCTTCAAGGTCTCGGTGATGCGCGCCGAGGAGCCGAGCAGCACGGAATTTTCCGTCAGGTCCTCCGGCTTCACCTTCCCCAACCGGTCGACCATGTCGACGAAATAGCGATAGCTCGGCGGCGCTGTTCTCGGATCACCGGGCAGCGCCGGGATCACGCATTCCTTGTAGTAGCGGATCTGTCGGGCGCGCGCGGCGTCTTCGGCCGCCTTGGAGTCCGCGAAATGGGTGAAGTAGCTGCACATTAGCCGTCCCGGTGTCTTGCCGTGCTTGACGCAGGTTTCGTGATAGAGGTCGGCAACCTGTTTTAATCCGCCGAAGCTCATCGCGGCGGCGAACGGCGCCACGATCAGCCCGCAGCCGAGACGCGCCGCAAGCTCGATCGACGGCTTGGAGAACGAGCCGACATAAGTTGGCAGCGGCCGCTGGATCGGCTGCGGTGTGATGCGCACGTCATCGAACGAATAATATTTGCCGTGATGCGAAATGCGGCCTTCCGCTCGCCACAGCTCGCGCACGAGTTCGAGGCCTTCTTCGAAGATGCCCTGGTTGTCCTCGAACGAGACGTGGAACGGCAGATATTCGCGCTTGTCGTAGCCGCGACCGCAGGCGAAATCGACGCGCCCGCCGGACAAAAGGTCCAGCGTCGCCCACTGTTCGGCGACGCGGATCGGATGATGCAGCGGCAATACATTGACCGCGGGCGCTAAGCGCAGCCGCGTGGTGTTGGCCGCCACATAAGCGAGCACCATGTCGGGACACGACAGCACGCCGAGCGAGTTGAAATGGTGTTCGCCGATCCAGGCCGAGTGCATGCCAACCTTCTCGGCGTATAGCGCTTCGGTGGTGATGTCGGCGACGAACTGGTTCGAGGAGCGCGTGTTGTTTTCGTAGTGATTGTCGCTCAGCGTGAAATAGCCGAAATCCATCGCTACCCTCCCCTATCGTTCTAAAGCGGAATGTTGGTTTTTGTTTTCATTATGATAGTTGACATTGCATCTGTTGTAAATGCAATAATGGGCAACCGTTATAAGCTTTTGAAGCGCGCGGCGAATCCGGTAGACGGAGCCGGTTGCCGCAAGGGATTGTCCCGCCCGTGAAAGCACCTGCCAAGCTCGATCTCGGCGACTTCCTGCCGTATCTCACCAATCGCGTCGGCATGATTGTCGCTGAGCAGTTCGGTGCTGACGCGCTCGCCGAACATGGCTTGAGCATCGCGATGTGGCGGGTCATGGCGGTGCTGGCGTCGCGCGGCAGCCAGCGTCAGATCGATCTGGCCGATCTGACCAGCATCGAGGTTTCGACTTTGTCGCGGCTGGTCACGCGCCTGATCCGCAAGGGTCTGGTCACGCGCACGCGGTCGGCCAACAGCAACCGCGAGGTCACCGTCAAGCTGTCGCCGAAGGGCCAGTCGCTGGTGAACCATCTCATCCCCATCGCACTCGACTTTGAGGCGGCGGCGATTGTGGGATTGCCCGGCAAAGACATCGCGGTGCTCAAGCGTTGTCTGCGTCGCATGTTCGGCAATATGAAAAATCGAGCCGCCGCGGCGGACAAGCGCGGGCGGGAAGCCTCATCCTGATCGGCCCGCTGAACGCTACTCGACGAAGAGCGCGTCTCACATTAGGATGAGTTTTTCTATCTTCAGTTGATACCACAAGATTTTTGCTACGCATGATTG
>JBKPIZ010000454.1:0-6604 GCA_046730495.1 Pseudomonadota bacterium | reverse complement strand
GGTGCTTGTCGACGTGCGCGCAGGTCAAGATGCCATGCAGTTCGCCGTGCCTGATCAGAACACCGCTTCCCTTCGCGGCTGGCGTTTCCCCCGCTCTACCGAAGCCAATAGGTCGGGCGTGGCGTCCGCAATCTCTTTGAGCATGAGAACTCTTTATCACAATGCACCACAATACCCACGAGCACCAACTCCAGGCAGCTTCGCTACGTCGCTGGCCTCGCGCCATGCCGACGGTTCAGCAGGTTTAGCGGCCGCTTGCTGGCCTCCCGCCGCCGTCGCTAATATCGCTGGGGGAGTGACGGATGGCCGAGCAATATCCGCGCGGGCTTTGCTGCCATGAGGCCGGCCATGCCATCGTGGCACACTCCTTCAATTTGCACGTCGAAACTGTCTACGTGAGGTTTGAGGAGGCGAAGGGCTGGTACGGCTGCGCCAAAACGTCGTCACCTGAGTATTTGTCGGTCTCGGATCAGGTAGTGAACAGGGCCGCAGGGAAGGCAGCCGAGGAGTACTTTAACTGTCCGGCTCACGAGAGAGCGTGGCTTCACGACTTCGGGGAAATCTCCTCGTTGCTCAACCGCAGCGGAGTACCAGGTGACGAGCTCTGGCCTCGAATAGACGAAGGCAAGGAACGCGCCCGCGCTATTTTGGAAAGATATCGCACCGAAGCCCTCAGGCTCGCAAATCGACTTGAAGAATGTGGCCGCATCGACGGCATCGAGTTCACACGTATAATGAATGGCTAAGCACGACGAATGCGGCGCTAGATCCTCGATCGACCAGGCGGCGGAGCGGCGGGGAGCCGTTATGGGTTTTGCGTTATGGGTAGAACCCCAATGATCAAAAATTTCAACACAATTTCAACTTGACTGGCGGAGAGGGTGGGATTCGAACCCACGATACGGTTTCCCGTATACACGCTTTCCAAGCGAGCGCCTTAAGCCACTCGGCCACCTCTCCGTAACGGAAAATTGCGCAGGCAATATAGCGGCAGAGTTCCCGGTTACAACCCGCGGCCGCGCCTTGCCGCGCGCGAAATGCCGAGGCGCTATTGAGCTGGCATCTTGGTGCCGCAGCCCTTCGATTCCGCCGGAATACCTGTCGACGGTACAGCCACCGCTTCCATCGCCACCAGCCGCGGCGGAACGATTCCGCGTGGTTTTCGTTGTTCTGGCAGACCAAGAAAGAGGTGAAGCAGGAGGACGTCATGGGTCGTGGGCTATTGTTATGGCTCCTCGGCATTCCGATCCCGATCATTATTTTGATATGGGTGCTTGGCGGCCTGCACGGCTGATACTGCCAAGCGAAGGAAGTAGCGTAGCAAGTGCGTATTGAAGGCCCGACGCCGAGTCGGGCCTTCTCTTTGCGCGCTTCCACCCCTGTGCGCGGTATCCTACATTAGCGCCATGAACGCCTCGGACGACGATTACATCATCCGCCCGGATCCGCAGGATCCGGGCTTGACCGAACGCGTGGCCGGGGTCGACCAGACCGGTTCGCGGATCGAAACGGCCGTGACCGTCGAGCGCGCGCTGACGATCTTCCTCAATTCCCAGGAGATCGTCACCGCGATGACGATTAATGACCATCCCGAATACCTCGCGCTCGGCTATCTGCTCAATCAGAACATGCTCAAGCCGGACGATGTCGTCACCGCGGTCGATTACGACGAGGACCTCGCGGTCGTCGTGGTGCGCACCAAGCGCAAGACCAATTACGAGAAGAAGCTGAAGAAAAAGGTCCAGACCTCCGGCTGCGCGCAGGGCACCGTGTTCGGCGACCTGATGGAAGCGCTGGAGGACGTCACGTTACCGCCGGCGGAGCTGCGCACCTCCTGGCTCTATGCGCTCACGCACAAGATCAACACCACGCCGTCGCTTTACCTCGAAGCCGGCGCGATCCATGGCTGCGTGCTCGCGGTGCAGGACCGGCCGCTGGTCTATATGGAAGACGTCGGCCGGCACAACGCGGTCGACAAGATCGCTGGCTGGATGTTCAAGCATCGCGTGCCGGCGGCCGATAAGATCTTCTACACGACCGGCCGGCTGACATTGGAAATGGTGATCAAGACCGTGCGCATGGGCATTCCGATCCTGATTTCGCGCTCCGGCTTCACCGCCTGGGGCGTCGAGCTTGCGCGCAAGGCGAATCTTACTTTGATTGGCCGCGCCCGCGGCAAGCGCTTCATCGCGCTCGCGGGAGAACACCGCATCGTGTTCGATCAGGACCTCGCTTACATTGCCGAGGAAAGCGCAAAGCACCGGCGCAAAGCCGCGGTACACGACGATTGAGCACAGTGGCCGCGTCCGTGCCTCCAACTCTTGGGCTCGTGCTCGCCGGTGGGCTGGCGCGCCGCATGGGCGGCGGCGACAAGGCGCGCATCGCGATCGGTGGAGTCACTATCCTGCACCGCGTGCTCGCTTGTCTTAAGCCGCAATGCGGCGGCGTCGTGATCAACGCCAATGGCGATCCGACGCGCTTTGCCGATACGCAGCTGCCGGTGGTCGCCGACAGCGTGCCCGATTTCGCCGGCCCGCTCGCCGGCATTCTCGCCGGCCTCGATTGGGCGGCGCGGCAGATGCCGGAATGCGAGTGGCTCGCCAGCGTGCCGGGCGACTGTCCATTTCTGCCGAACGATCTGGTCGCGCGCTTGCACGCAGCGCGCGTCGCCGCTGGCGCGCCGCTGGCTTGCGCCCGTTCGGGCGAATGGCGCCATCCGGTCGTCGGCCTGTGGCCGCTGGCGCTGCGCGAGGATTTGCGCCACGCGCTGGTCGCCGAAGGTCTGCGCAAGATCGAAATCTGGACCGCGCGTCACGGCGTTGCGATCGCCAATTGGCCGGCCGAACCGGTCGATCCATTTTTTAACGTCAATACGCCCGAGGATGCGGCACTAGCCGCGACTATTGCCGCTCGGCGCTGAAAGGCGCATTTCCCACTGCGCTATCATTTTGCCGCTGTCACCATAATCTCAACGAGAAGCCCTGGGTCGAACAGCTCCGCTTGGACACAGGCTCGCACCGGAGGATTTTCCGGGTCTACCCATTCGTTCCAAGCGAGATTGTGTTGGCGAAAAAAACGCATATCGGAGAGCCAAACCTGGGCGGTGAGGAGCTTGGATTTGTTTGTTCCGGCTCGCTTCAGCAAGTCGTCAATGCGCTCCAGGACCTGTCTTGTTTGCACGGTGATGTCGCCAATCGGATCCGCTGTGATACCGCAGAGATATACTCGATCATCATGAACAACCGCTCGGCTGATAATCGGCTTAAAATTGCTGCTGTCCATGATGAGATGTCGATTAATATTCATGATCAAGCCCTCCAGCAAATAATCCAATGATAGGGCCACTTACTTGATTCGTCCGACAGGCTGCGGTTTCGGACAGTCCTTTTTCCACAAATTGCCGGCCTATTGCCGCGTCGCATAACAGAAATAAGTGAGCGGAGATAATTTGATGAGTACGCGCGCTCATCAACCCAGCAAGGACGCGTAGGGCAGAAAACCGACCATCGCGCCCGGTTCGATATTGGTCACGTCCTCGCCCAATTCAGCGAGGCCGTCGGTCTGCGTGAGCGAGGTGAGCACGCCGGCGCCATCTTGCGGATATTTGACGGCGTCGAGCGTCCCGTCGGCACCCGTCCGCAGCGCGACGCGGACATATTCGCGGCGACCTTTGCGTTTCTTATACGAAAATGCGGCGCGCGCCGGCATGGCGACAAGCGGCTCCGGCAAAGCGCCGGCAAGCCGCAGCAACAACGGCCGAACGACGCGAACGAAGGTAACGAACACTGCGACCGGATTTCCCGGCAGGCCGACGAACGCAGCCGCCTCGCCAGTTTTGCCGCCGGGAATGACTCCCATCGCAACCGGACGGCCGGGCTTTATGGCGACGCGCCAGAACACGATGCGCCCGACGCTCTCGACGGCGCCGCGCACATAATCGGCTTCGCCCGTCGACACACCGCCGGACGTGAGCACCAGATCGTGGTCTGCCGCCGCAGCTGCAATCGCCCGCGCCAGCGTTTTCGGCTCATCGCGAAGAATGCCGAGATCGGTGATCTCGGCGCCAAAGCGCGCGATCGCACCGGCGAGCAGATAACGGTTGGAATCGTAGAGCGCCGCACCGACAAGCGGCGATCCCGGTTCGGCGATCTCGTCTCCGGTCGAGAACAGCGCGACGCGCACGCGCCGCCTCACCGCGATCGCGGTCAAACCCAGCGCCGCGGCGAGCGCAACGTCTTGCGCGGAGAGCCGCCGTCCGGCTGGAAGCGCCACTGCCCCGGCGCGGATATCTTCACCGGCAAGACGGCGATTGGCGCCGCGCGACAGGCCCGCTGGCACGATGACGTGAGCGCCATCGATCCGGCAATCCTCTTGCATGAAAACGGTGTCGGCGCCGGGCGGCATCGGCGCGCCGGTGAAAATGCGCACCGTCTCGCCGGATTTGACCGCGTGGGTGGCGGCATGGCCTGCGGCGACACGGTCGACAATGGCGAGGCGTCGCTCGCGCGCGCCATGGATATCGTCACCGCGAACCGCATAGCCGTCGACCGCAGAATTGTCGAACGGCGGCAGATTAAACGGCGCAATGAGATCGGCGGTAAGGACTCGGCCGAGTGCTGCGCGAAGCGGCGCCATTTCTTGACCGGATACAGGGATTACGCGCGCGCCGATCAACTTTTCAGCTTCGGCGACCGGCAGGAGCGGTCCGTTGAAGGCGAAGCAATCGTCAGTCAGCTGCGCCATCAGGCGTCGCTCCGCTCGGCGTCGCTTTTACCGATCTGCTCGCGCGACAGCGCTTCCGCCTGCAGGACATTGGCGATGGTTTCGACATCGTCGAGCATCACCACCGGCACTTGCGCTTGTGGCAGCGGTGCGTCGGTCGCCACGGCGACGATGCAGTCGTCATCGGGATGCAACAGCGGCTTGCCGACCGCGGCGCGATAGACTTCGAGCTTGGGATGCGAATGCCGCTTGAAACCCTCGACGATCACAAGATCGACCGGGCTTAATTTCGTAAGCACGTCATCGAGCGACGGCTCGGCCTCCCGCTCGAGTTCGTGAACAATGGCCCAGCGGCGGCTCGATACCACCGCAACCTCACTGGCGCCGGCGCGGCGATGCAGCCAGGAATCCTTGCCCGGCTGGTCGGTATCGAACTCATGATGCGCATGCTTCACGGTCGCCAGTTTCAGGCCGCGTTTGACCAGCACCGGGATCACCTTGGTGACCAGCGTGGTCTTGCCGGAGCCGCTCCAGCCCGCGAGGCCGATAACGCGCATACCGACATTATATGGACTCTTGGGCGGCCGGTTCCATGCCGAGCGCGCGGATGCGGTCTCGAACGGCCTCGTCCTGCAACACCTCGATAAAGGCCTGGACCGCCGGGCGCTGGCGCCGCGCCTCGACCACCAGGAAATCGTAGTGCTCCGGCGCGATCGGCAGAAAGCCGAGACCGTAGAGATTGGCGACCGGCGCGATTGCGACACCCCAATCGGCGCGGTGCTGGGCAATCGCGGCGGCGACGGCGTTGTGTGAGCGCGGCTGATTGGCGTAACCGGACGGCTTGGCGCCGCGCAAAAGACTGTCGATCAGCACGCGTGTGCCGGAACCGGCATTGCGGTTGACCATTAAAATGGCGGGATCGGCCAAGGCGGCCCGCAGCGCGTCCTCGGCGCTGCGACCTTCAAAGCGCGCGTCACTGGGACGAAATACAAATCCCTGCATGCGCCGCCAGCCGGGGACGAGTGCCAGTCCCGGCGTGAGCAAATGCTTGTTGTAGACGCCGGTCGCGACATCGACGAGGTGAACCGGCGCGATGTCGCATTCGCCGCGGCTTGCCGCACTCACCCCGCCGAGACTGCCGACCGCGATGGTGCGTGCGCGCACGCCGCGCTCGACCAGCGCGCCGACCACGACGTCGAGCGCAATATCGTGACTGCCCATAATGACAAGATCGGTGCGCGCTCCGATTTCCCGATCAGCGTGACTTCAACTTGACTGTCGGCATCAAGCGCGGAGGCGAGCGTATCGATGGCAAAGAATCCGTCGGCCTGCGAGAACGCTGTCACCGCCCCTGAACCTTTTGCTGTCGGAAACGCGACAAGGCCGTCGTCCGCGCCCACCAGAGAAACCAGTGCGAATTCTTCTCGGCCGAGCTCGGACGGGATGCGCAACGGCACGCGCGCGGTGACCGTGTGCGCCGCCTCGACAGGCAATCCTGCCCGCGCACGAATGAGCGGCGCGACAAAAGCATGGAACGTGAAAATCGCCGAGGTCGGAAATCCCGGCAGCACGATCAGCGGCGTCTTCCCGATCACGGCGAGACAAAGCGGTTTGCCCGGCTTGAGCGCGACCCCATGCACGAGAATGCCCGGGCTGCCGAGCCGCGACACCACCTGGTGCGACAAGTCGCCGGCGCCCTTCGACGTGCCGCCGCTGAGCACCACCATGTCGCACGAAGCGAGCGCAGCGCGCATGGTTTGTTCGAGCGCCGATTGGTCGTCCGCGATAGCGCCGAGCGGTACCGCTTCGCCGCCTGCCTCGGTAACTGCGGCTACGATAATGGCGCCATTGCTGTCGTAGACGCCGCCCGGCCGAAGCGGCT
>JBKPIZ010000453.1:0-12420 GCA_046730495.1 Pseudomonadota bacterium | reverse complement strand
GCAAGTTATGCCATCAGCCGCGGCGCGGCCGCGTCACCGTTCAGGAGCCACACGAGTCGCGTGGGATGTCGCCGTGGCCACGTCGTCGGCGGGCGAGTCTTCCACCGGCACCGGATGGGTTTCAAGCCACAGTGACCGCGCGGCGCCAGCGGGATCAAGGCACCGTCTAGCTCGATCTGTGGTCGAGGAGTTGGTCGCATCGCTTTTTGAATCGGGAACGCCTTCTGCGTGATGGATGGCAAAGCTTAGGAGCTTGGCACGAAATGCCTCCTCGACATGCTTGGCGTCTGTCGCATTGAGCTTGTTCTTTTCCGCAAGCCGCCGCTGCGCCCATTTGGTAGCTGCATCCTCGCTGCCGATCGCGTTTAGTTCGCCGAGCATGGCATCGCGCAGGTGGGCTGACGCTGCGATGTCGAGGCGAACAGCGGCGGGGAGTTTTGCCTTGTCGTGGACGACCGCAGGTTTGGCCGGCCGCGCCAGCGGCGTTCGCGCGGCGAGTTTGGACGCCTTGCCGTCCAGCCTGCCGTTGCCGCGGCTCGGCCGTCGCTCGCGTCCCGATGTCGGTTGCGAAGAACTGATCAGATCCGGCGCATCGAGATCGTCCTCGCCGGCAATACCGACCAGCGTGAACAGGGCATAGCGGCGGGCATAGGTAAGGGCCGCGCCCATGCGGTGCGGCCGTTCGGTCTCGGCAATCGGACAGACCGGCCAATCCGAGGCGATCCATTCGCCTGAGGCGTGCGCGAGCACGGTGGTGAGATTGACGACGCCCGCCGCCTGATCGATCGCGGTGGTCTGCACGGTGGCAATCTCATGCTGGCCTAGGGTCTTGCGCACGATCTCAAGCCCGCTCGACAGCGGCGCATAACGAAATTGCCGTGCACCGCCCTCCCCGCGCTGCGGCTCGATCGTGCCGACCAGCGACTTCTCGGGATTGGTAAGCTCGATCTGGGCTTTGGCCAGCGCGCTGGCGAGCGCAGCGATCGATGCACTAGACCGCTGCATGGCTTGCCTCCGCGGTCAGAAGATCAAAGGTGATGGCGCCGGATTTCGAGCGCTTGGCCCGAATGCCGTGACCGACCGCCTCCTTGGCATCTTCTGGCACGAGGCTCTTTAATTCGGCCTTGGCCTGCTCGTGCTCGAGATGCGCCTGATGGGTTCGCGTGAAGATCGCGGCGAACTCTGCCCAGGCGTTCGATGAAGCCATGTCGACGACACGCACGGCTTCAAGACGCGGTTTGGGCGGCGGCTCAACCCCGAAGAGCCGGGGTTGTTCCCCGCTCTCGACACAGCGCCAGAACTTGCGCTCCGCGGTAACAATCAGATGCTGATAGAGCGGATCGGCATGGGCCAAAATCTCCTGCTGTAGCAACTCGTGGAGCCGACGACGTCAATCTGCTTACCTGAGGGCGCTATAGCTCTGAAAACACTAGGGAAAATTTTTAAGCCACGGAACTTTTTTGGCCATCTGACTTTTACCTATCTGCAGATCCGGGCAAATGCAGCTTAATTCGGCAGCGCCAATGCGAGCCTGTAACCGTCCAGTCACTCGCTCGCATTGCAAGCAACAGCTATTGGCACCACGGATTTACTACTTTGACCCGTTCCTCGCCGGTCCGCATCGGTCCTGGTCGGTGCATCTGAGTCGCTGTAGGGAATTGGGTTTTACTCACGTGCTTTCAGCGCCGCTATTTGATCCTGAGAAGAGCGGTGATCTTTTCCTTTCGAGTGACCATGAGCGCCTCAATTCGGCCATCGCGCCTGCCACCGGCGTCGATTCATTCGTCACTGAATTCGCTCACGCATGCCAAGACCATGATTTAACCTTGTTGCTCGACGTCGTGGTCGGACGCGTTGCCAACGACTCGGTTATCGCCCGCTTAAGACCAGAATGGTTTCGCCACGACAGCGCCGGTACCCGAGTCGATCCGCGCGACCTGCATCGATATGGCGACGCTGCCTTGGCGCGATTCGACGACGCGGCGGTGGGCGAACAAATCGCTGCCTGGTGGATCGAGCGGCTCACCCGCCTGGCGCGTGCCGGAGCCGCCGGATTTCGATGCGAGGATCCGGGCGCTCTGCCAGCAAATCTATGGCGGCATCTGATCGACGGGGTTCGACAGAGTGTTCCCGATTGCCGGTTTTTGGCATGGACACCAGGGCTCGCTTGGCAGACGATTGCTGCGTTGGCGCACGTTGGATTTGACGCTGCGTTTTCGTCGGTAGCGTGGTGGGATGGTCGCGCCGATTGGCTCGTTGCAGAACATGAATTGCTGCGTAGCTTTGGCGCAGTCATCGGTTGTCCGGAAGCGCCCTATGCGCCGCGCCTGAGGGGCCGCCAACAAACTCCAAACGAGTATCGCCACTTGCTGCGCCGTGCTGCCGCGATCAGCGACGGCATCATGATCCCAATGGGACTGGAGTGGGGAGCGATTGTAACCATGGATCGCCGTGGTGCGTCGGACAACAACATTCCTGCCAAAGCGAGCCCGGCCCAATTCGCGACCGAAGTCCGAGAAGCGGTCGAGCTGACCAATGGGCTGGCGGTCCGGGGTATTGTCGGTGAGATGCGGGCTCTTACCGCTCCTGACCATGTTGTTACTGCGTTACTGCGCTCCGACGCTACCGATGTTCGCGGTCGTTGTGTCACGGCATTAATCAATACTGATTTCCAGCACGAACAGCCGCTGCCCATCACACTTGATCCGCTGCCGCCCAGTGCAGGAATGGCCGCAGTTGCCGACGCCGCGCTGTCGACCGATCGCGATTGGCGAAGTGCCCTCGCACCTGGAGAAATTCGGCTCATTGATGTTCGCCCGAGCACGCCGCTAAAAAGTCAGCGCAGCGCTACCGAGAGGTCCGCCCTCACCAAACTGCCGCGCATCGTGATCGATAATGTCGCACCGACTGTCGATCAGGGCCGTTTCGCAGCAAAGCGTGTCATCGGCGACACGATTGCCATCGAAGCCGATGCGTTCACCGACGGTCACGATCTGTTGATAGTTGATCTCTTGTGGCGTCCGGTCGATGCCACAAAATGGCGTCGGGCGAGCATGCAGCCGATCGGCAATGATCGCTGGCAAGCGAGCATCAGGCCCGAGCGCATTGGTCGTTATGAATTTACCGTTGAAGCCGATTGGGACCGATACGGCAGCTTTTGTCGCGACCTCGCTGTCAAAAGTAACGCCGGCGCTGATGTCAGTGTCGACATGGGGGAGGGCCAAAAGCTTCTCCAAGACAGCAAATCGCACGTCCAGAATCATGCCCATAGCATTATCCAGTCAGCCCTGACCCAGCTCGCCGCCGCCAGTAGCACCACGAGCGTCGAGATTTTTCTGTCTGACGATCTGCGCCAGGCGATGCAACTGGCGGAGGAACCGTCGTTTCGCGTCAGGTATGAGCGCGCATTGCCGCTCGATGTCGAGCGTCCTCAGGCGATTTTCGCTGCGTGGTATGAGTTATTTCCGCGTTCTGCAACCGACGATCCCAATCGCCACGGCACGTTCCGTGATGTCATCCGGCATCTGCCGCGCATCCAACAGATGGGATTTGATGTCCTCTACCTGCCGCCGATTCATCCGATCGGCTCGACTAATCGCAAAGGCAAAAACAACAGTCTGACCATCACGCCCGACGACGTCGGCAGTCCCTACGCGATTGGTGGCGCCGATGGTGGTCACGATGCCATCCATTCCGCGCTCGGCACCATCGACGATTTTCGTCTCCTGCGCGAAGCATGTGCCGCCCACGGCATGGAGCTTGCGCTTGATTTTGCCATCCAGTGCTCGCGCGACCATCCCTGGCTAAAGCAGCACCCCGAATGGTTTAACTGGCGTCCCGACGGCAGTGTACGGTACGCCGAGAACCCCCCGAAGAAGTACGAAGATATCGTCAATGTCGATTTCTTCGCCCCCAACGCTTTCCCCGATTTGTGGGAAGCGCTGCGCGATATCGTCCTTTACTGGCGCGACGAAGGCGTGCGGGTTTTCCGTGTCGATAATCCGCACACCAAACCATTGCCTTTCTGGGAATGGCTGATTGCGGAAATCCGCGGGACATACCCGGATGTGATCTTTCTATCCGAAGCGTTTACCCGACCTAAAATGATGTATCGGCTAGCCAAGATAGGGTTTTCCCAGTCCTATACCTACTTCACTTGGCGCAACACCAAGCAGGAGCTGACCGACTATTTTTCTGAGCTGAGCACCGCCGCGGTGAGCGATTACTTTCGGCCGCATTTGTTCGTCAACACACCAGATATAAATCCGTATTTTTTGCAGACATCAGGACGACCAGGATTTCTCATTCGCGCCGCGCTGGCCGCTACGCTGTCCGGATTATGGGGCATGTATTCCGGCTTTGAGCTGTGTGAGGGCGCGGCGCTGCCTGGACGCGAAGAATACTTGGATTCCGAAAAATATCAGGTTCGGGTTCGGGATTATGATGCCCCGGGCAACATTGCCGCCGAGATCGCCAAGCTAAATCGCATACGACGTGCTCATCCGGCGTTGCAGACTCATTTCGGGCTTAAGTTTTATCCGGCGCACGACGATCGAGTGCTGTTGTATGGCAAGAAATTGCCCAACCAAGTGGAGATGGTCCTGGTTGCCGTCAACCTTGATCCATTCCATGCCCGCGATGTGACGATCGAAGTGCCCGTGTGGGAATGGCAGCGGCCCGATGACGCGACCATGAAGGTCAGCGACCTGATGCGCGACACGGTGTTGACCTGGCACGGCAAATTGCAACGATTACGGCTGGATCCGGCGGAGCTTCCCTTCGCGATTTGGCGCATCACGCCAGATCTGGGGGGCTGATATGGAAGCTCAGGTGAAACCCTCAATAGCGATTGCGACCGACCCGTTGTGGTACAAGGATGCAATCATTTATCAGTTACATGTCAAATCATTCTTCGACGGCAATAACGACGGCATCGGCGATTTTGCTGGCCTGATCTCCAAGCTCGATTACGTCGTCGAGCTTGGTGTCAACACCATCTGGTTGCTGCCATTCTATCCCTCGCCATTATTGGATGACGGCTATGATATCGGTGATTACCGCAATGTTCATGCCGATTACGGCACACTCGGTGATTTTCGTCACTTCATTCGACAAGCACACGCGCGCGGCATTCGCGTCATTACTGAACTTGTAGTCAATCATACCTCTGATCAGCATCCATGGTTTCAGCGGGCGCGTCGCGCCAAGGCCGACTCGCCATGGCGCAACTATTACGTCTGGTCGGAGAACGATCAAAAATACGCTGGTACCCGCATCATATTCGTCGATAGTGAGCGCTCGAACTGGGCGTGGGACCCGGAGGTGGGCGCGTATTATTGGCACCGTTTCTATTCGCATCAGCCTGACCTCAATTTCGATAATCCGCAGGTGCTCAAGTCGGTAACGAGCGTGATGCGATTTTGGCTGCAGTTGGGCGTTGACGGTCTACGGCTCGATGCGGTGCCGTATCTTGTCGAACGCGAAGGCACGACCAACGAGAATCTTCCGGAAACCCATGCCATCCTCAAAAGGTTTCGTGCCGAAGTCGACCGTGCTTTTCCCGGCCGCATGCTGCTCGCCGAAGTCAATCAATGGCCTGAAGATACAAAGGATTATTTTGGCGACGGCGATGAATGCCACATGGCGTTCCATTTCCCGTTGATGCCCCGCATGTATATGGCGATCGCACGCGAGGACCGATTTCCAATCAGTGACATCATGCGCCAAACGCCGCCGATCCCGGAAACCTGCCAATGGGCGGTGTTCCTGCGTAATCATGATGAATTGACGTTGGAAATGGTAACTGACAGCGAGCGCGATTATTTGTGGCAGACTTACGCCTCCGACCGTCGCGCGCGACTTAATCTTGGCATCCGACGTCGCCTAGCACCGCTGCTCGAGCGCGACCGCCGCCGCGTCGAATTGATGAACAGCCTGTTGCTGTCCATGCCCGGCACTCCGGTGATCTATTACGGCGATGAAATCGGCATGGGCGACAACATCCATCTCGGCGACCGCAATGGTGTTCGTACACCGATGCAATGGTCGCCAGATCGCAACGGCGGCTTCTCGCGCGCCGATCCCGCAGCGTTGGTGTTGCCACCGATCATGGACCCGGTCTATGGCTATGACGCGGTGAATGTGGAAACGCAAAGCCGTGATCCACATTCCGTTCTCAACTGGATGCGACGCATGCTCGCCGTGCGCCGACGGCACGCCGCCTTTGGCCGTGGCACCACTACGCTGCTTTATCCTAAGAATAGAAAAATCCTGGCTTACTTACGTGAATATCAAGATGACGTGTTGTTGTGTGTCGCAAATCTCGCCCATAGTCCGCAGGCCGTGGAGCTCGAATTATCACAATTTGCCGGCCGTGTGCCGGTCGAGCTCAACGCCGGCACACCGTTTCCGCCGATCGGAGAACTTACCTACCTCCTCACCTTGCCGCCGTACGGCTTCTACTGGTTTGCGCTAGCGCCGCAAAGTGATTGGCCAACCTGGCATACGCCAGCACCGGAGCCGCTTCCAGAATTTGTGACCGTAGTCACGCGCGAAACTCTGGCCAAAGCGCTCGCCGGCCCAGCTCACACTCAGCTCGAGCATGAGGCGTTACCACAATACATCGCCAAACGCCGCTGGTTTGGGCTCAAGGATCAAACAATCAAGGCCGCCCGGATCGCCACCTCAACCAATATCGGGGACGGCGATCATGAGATTTTATTGACAGAGATCGAAGTGAAGGCTAGCGGCGCCGCGACCCGGTGGCTGCTTCCACTCGGAATATTGTGGGGAGAGGAATCCACTGTCGCTCTACCCATTAGACTTGCGCTGGCGCGCGTGCGACGGGGCCGGCGGGTTGGCCTGCTGACCGATGGCTTTGCCCTGCCGAACTTCGCGCATCGCGTTGCCGAGGCGCTCGTGCACGGCGCCGAATTTGACAATTCGGAGGGCAGGGTGCGATTTCGGCCGACCAAAACCGGCAAAGAATTGCTCCGTGCCGGCGCCGATCCAAATGCACCAGTGAACTGGCTGACCGCGGAACAATCCAACAGTTCTTTGACGATCGGCGACAGCGTGATGCTGAAGTTATTCCGCCGCATCGCGGAAGGCCAGCACCCCGAAGCTGAAATGAGCCGATATCTTACGGCAGCCGGCTTTACTCATGCGCCACCGTTACTTGGCGATATCGTGCAGGTCTCTAGCGAGGGACACTCGCGCACGCTGGCTGTCGCCTTGGGATTTGTGCGCAATCAGGGCGATGCCTGGTCGTGGACCCTCGATCATTTGACGCGCGCTTTGGATAACCTTGCACCGACCAGTTCAGAATCTGAGTTAAGCGACTGCGAAGCGATTTCTGGAGCGGTCGGACGGCGGTTGGGCGAGATGCATGTGGCGCTGGGGCGCGAAACCTCGGATCAGGCGTTTGCGCCGGAGCACGCTGATGAAGATGCCACCGAGGTGTGGGCGCAAAAAACCGAACAGCGCCTCGACAAGGCATTTGACGCAATTGCACAAATACGCAATTGGGCGAACGATTCTGATCGTGATCGGGCAATGACACTCTTGAACCGGCGCGGACAAATTTGCCGCGCAATTAATACGCGTGCAAGGTCCGGGATGGGAAGTCTGACCACTCGCATCCATGGTGACTTTCACCTTGGCCAGGTATTAGTGGCGAGCGGCGACGTGTTCATCATCGATTTCGAAGGCGAACCGGCGACGTCAATCGAGGAACGCCGTGCCAAGACCAGTCCACTGCGCGACGTGGCCGGGCTCATTCGCTCGATTGATTATGCCGGTGCCGCCCTCATAGAGGGCAAGGGAGTCGGTGCGGCGCCAGTCGATGAGAACCACCGCAATCGCCTTATCGCAGAGTTTCGTACGCGGGCGGCGCGCGCCTTCCTGAGAGAGTATTGGGCAGCCCGCGGTGTGATCGCTGGTGCCCAAGAGCGGGCTTTGCTCGAACTCTTCCTGATCGAAAAGGCCGCCTACGAAATCCACTACGAGGCAGCCAATCGTCCGACCTGGATTGGCGTACCGTTAGCCGGCTTATCGCGGTTGACCGAGCGCATTCTTGATAAAGCCCACGCTTGATAAAGGTGATTGAAACTACGATGGCTGACGTGAGAGTGAGGTATTCCTGGCAGCTCGACGCGGAACAGGCCCGCGCGCTTGCGCGTGCGGCTCACGACAATCCGTTCGCCGTGCTTGGACCACACGATACGCCGGACGGCCGGGTGATCCGCGCCTTATTACCGGGGGCCGCAAAGGTAGAAGTCTTGCGTCGCTCCGATGGCGCCGTTTTGGCACCGCTCGAGTCGCGCACCGAATACGGACTGTTTGAAGGCTTGATACAGGATCGCGATTTATATCGGTTCCGCATCTTCTGGCCGGATGGCGTTCAGGAAACCGAGGATCCCTATTCCTTCGGTTTACTTTTAGGTGACATCGACCTTCATTTGTTCAATGAGGGTCGCCATTTCGAATTGGCGCGTTGTCTCGGCGCGCAGATTATGACTATCGACGGTATACCCGGAGTGCGCTTCGCGGTTTGGGCGCCAAACGCAAGACGCGTTGCGGTTGTTGGTGACTTCAATTCCTGGGACCGGCGACGCCACCCCATGCGGGTGCGCTACGGCGCGGGAATTTGGGAATTGTTCGTGCCGCGGGTCGCGCCTGGTTCAAAATATAAGTTTGACATCGTCGGCCCTGGCGGCACTACCGTTCCATGGAAGGCCGATCCTGTCGGGCGGCAGACAGAGATGCCGCCAAAAACCGCCTCTGTCGTTTCGCAACTGGATGATTGGTGTTGGCACGATAGCCGATGGATGGCTGAGCGGGCCGCCCGCCAGGCGGTCAATGCGCCAATCACGATCTATGAAGTGCACCTCGATTCATGGCTGAAACCCGACCAACGTGAGCAATCGGTAGCACTGTGGGACTTCGCAATCGAGCGATTGCTGCCGTATCTCGTCGACATGAAATTCACCCACGTCGAACTGCTGCCGATCACTGAACATCCGTTTGGCGGCTCGTGGGGTTACCAACCGCTTGGCTTGTTCGCGCCAACCGCCCGGTTTGGACCACCGGCGGGCTTGCAGCGCTTTGTCGACGCGCTGCATTGCGCCAACATTGGCATCATTCTCGACTGGGTGCCGGCGCATTTTCCGACCGACCTTCACGGGTTGGCGCGGTTCGATGGGACAGCGCTGTACGAACATCTCGATCCACGCGAGGGCTTTCATCTCGATTGGAATACTTTGATCTACAATTTCGGTCGGCGCGAAGTGCAGGGTTTCTTGATTGCCAGCGCGCTTTATTGGTTGCAGCACTTTCATGTCGACGGCCTTCGCGTTGATGCTGTGGCCTCGATGCTGTACCGCGACTACAGCCGCAAAGAAGGTGAATGGATCCCCAACCTCTACGGCGGCCGCGAAAATTTGGAGGCAATTGGCTTTTTGCGCCATCTCAATGCAGTCGTCGCCGAGCGCTGTCCTGGGGCAATCATGGTCGCCGAAGAGTCGACAGCTTGGCCTGGCGTAAGCCGACCAATTTCGAGCGGTGGACTTGGATTTTCTTATAAATGGAATATGGGATGGATGCATGACACATTAAATTACGTCTCTAAAGATCCCATTCATCGTCAGTATCACCATAATGACATGACGTTCGGTTTGCTTTATGCGTTCAGCGAAAACTTTATCTTGCCGCTCTCGCATGATGAAGTCGTCTATGGAAAACGATCGCTGATCGGTAAGATGCCGGGAGACCTCTGGCAGCGCTTTGCCAATCTGCGTGCCTATTTCGGATTCATGTGGGGACATCCAGGCAAAAAGCTGCTGTTCATGGGTGGCGAAATTGCGCAAGAACGCGAGTGGAGCCACGACCGCGAGCTTGACTGGCCGTCACTGCAAGATCTCATACATGCTGGTGTTCAGCGGCTGGTTCGCGATCTCAATCGACTCCACGCTTCTGAACCCGCGTTGCATCAGTGCGATTGCGAGCCAAACGGTTTCCAATGGACCGTCGGCGACGATCGCACCAATTCGGTATTTTCGTTTCTGCGCTATGCCGCTAACAACCCTCCGATCCTTGTGGTCTCTAACATGACGCCGGTCCCGCGGTACGGTTACCGCATCGGGGTGCCGCTCGACGGTACCTGGCGCGAAATTTTCAACAGCGATTCGGAGTTCTATGGCGGGTCGAACATCGGAAACCAAGGCGCGGTGCTGGCGCAAGAGCTCGCCGTGCACGGCCAACCATATTCGGTGGAAATTACATTACCGCCGCTCGCAACGATTTATCTGCGCCACCATTGATTTTCGATGGCATCAAACTCTGTCCAACTTGAGCGTGGATTACCCTATCCGCTGGGCGCTACCTGGGATGGTTTGGGAATAAATTTCGCGGTTTTTTCGGCTCATGCCGAGCGGATTGAACTTTGCCTGTTTGATCCCAGCGGGCGCCGCGAGATCACGCGTCTCGACCTGCCGGAATGTACCGACGAAGTGTGGCACGGCTATTTGCCCAATGCGGGCACCGGTTTGATTTACGGCTACCGCGCCTACGGTCCGTATCGTCCACAGGAAGGTCATCGCTTTAACCCGTACAAGCTTTTGCTTGACCCATATGCGCGGCGGCTAATTGGAAAGTTGCGCTGGACCGACGCCCTGTTTGGTTATCGGGTCGATTCTCCTCGGTCAGACCTCTCATTCGATCGGCGCGATAGTGCGCCGAGCATGCCGAAGGCGATCGTAAGTGACGATGTCTTCGACTGGGGAGATGATCGACCGCCCAATATTCCGTGGTCACGTACGGTCATTTATGAGGCGCATCTTCGTGGCATGACCATGCTTCGTGACGACATCCGTCCCAACGAACGCGGGACATTCGCAGCCTTGGTCAATCCAAATGTGATAAAATATCTGCAATCCCTGGGCATTACCGCGGTAGAGCTGTTGCCGATCCACGCATTCGTGCAAGATCGTCACCTGATCGCGCAGGGTTTGAAGAATTATTGGGGCTATAATTCACTCAACTTTTTTAGTATCGAACCAGGGTACCTTTCCGACGGATCTCGTAACGAGATGCGTGTCGCCGTGCGTCGGCTGCACGCCGCGGGCATCGAAGTCATCCTCGATGTAGTTTATAACCACACCGCCGAGGGCAGTGAGCTCGGACCCACGCTTTCCTTTCGCGGCCTGGACAACGCCAGTTATTACCGGCTGGTGCAGGACAATCGGCGCCACTACGTCAATGACACTGGCACTGGCAACACAATTAATTTGTCGCATCCGCGTGTCCTGCAGATGGTGATGGATTCGCTGCGGCACTGGGTCACTTCGTTTCATATCGACGGCTTTCGCTTCGATCTGGGCGTGACGCTGGGACGAGAAGCCCATGGCTTCGACTCCGGCAGTGGCTTTTTCGATGCCCTGCGACAGGATCCGGTGCTGACGCGGGTCAAGCTGATTTCGGAACCATGGGATCTCGGTCCGGGCGGCTATCAGCTCGGTCACCACCCCCCGGGATTTGCTGAGTGGAATGACCGTTTTCGCGACAGCACGCGACGTTTCTGGCGTGGCGATGCCGGCGAGCGCCCCGAACTTGCGGCCCGACTTGCCGGCTCCAGCGATCTGTTCGACCGCTATGCCCGCCGCCCTTGGGCTTCGATCAACTATGTCGCTTCCCACGACGGCTTTACACTTGCCGACGTGGTGAGTTTCACGCAGCGGCACAATGAGGCCAACCGCGAAGCTAACAACGACGGTGCGCTCGAGAATTATTCGGCGAATTGGGGGATGGAAGGTGCAACTTCGGATGAAAAGACTACTGATATCCGCGCTCGGGTCAGGCGCGCGATGCTCGCAACCGTGATGTTTGCCCATGGTACGCCGATGCTCCTTGCTGGAGACGAATTCGGCCGCACACAACGAGGAAACAACAACGCATATTGCCAAGATAATGAAATATCTTGGATCGACTGGGTGATGGTTGACTCCGCCGCGGGCCGCGAAATGCGAGATTTTCTAGCAAAACTGATAGCAGTACGCGAGGAACATACTGCACTGCGGTCACGTCATTTTTTGCACGGTCAGCGCGAACCTGCGCCAGGTATATTTGACATCGCTTGGTTCAATGATGATGGCGAAAACATTCCTGAGGCATCCTGGAAAAATCCCGAACACCGGCTCCTTTGCCTGCGCCGTGCGACACGAAATGCCGATAACAGCGTCTCGCTGCTGTCCCTTCTCCTCAATCCCACTGCCGAGAAGGGTCTATTCCAATTACCTCAGCCAACTGTGCCAGCCTGCGTCCTCATCGATACGGCGCAACCCAATGCCAAAGCATTCGACTTAAAAGAACCAAAGATCGAGGTGGATTCGCATAGTGCGGTGCTCGTGTACGCTAACCTTGAGC
>JBKPIZ010000452.1:0-25505 GCA_046730495.1 Pseudomonadota bacterium | reverse complement strand
GTTCCGCCCCGGCCGTCGCCAGCGTCCCCGGCCAATCCACCGCGACATTGACCACTTCGGTGCTGCCGGTCGGCAGCCTCACGATTACTGCTGACTACAGCGGCGACAACAACTTCAACCCGAGCTCAACCTCGGAGCCGTTTTCCGTTGCCAAAGCCAACGAGATAACGGCCATAACCACAACGACGGCCAGCATTACATTCGGGCAGCCAGTGACATTCGTCATCACTGTCTCTCCGATCCCACCGAATTCGGGAACGCCGACTGGCAATGTAACCGTCACAGCAGCTGGAACTCCGCTGGTCCTTACGCTGAGCGGCGGCCAGGCGAGTTTCACCACCTCGACCTTACCTGTTGGACAGGATGCCATCCTCGCCTCATACAACGGCGACAACAATTTCAACGCTGCCAGCGGTGCTTCGTTTACGGAATCGGTCAGCGCGCCGGGAACGACGATAACGCTTACCTCCTCGGCGAATCCGAGCGTCTTTGGCCAACTGGTGACTTTCACCGCGGTGGTTTCCGCATCTTCGGGAACGCCGACCGGCACGGTCAACTTCGCCGTGGACGGCGGCAGCGCCATCCCAGCCTCGCTCAACAGCGGCCAGGCAACCTTCAGCACGGCCGCGCTTGGCATCGGCGGTCATTCCATCACCGCGACGTATATACCTGATAACAACAATTTCACGGGCAGTGGGCCGGTTTCGCTGACACAAAACGTGAGCCAGGGCACGACCACAACGACTCTGACATCATCACCGAACCCGAGCACGCCAGGACAGCCAGTCACCTTCACCGCCACGGTCAAAGTCGCGACCGGAACAGGAACGCCGACTGGCACCGTGACCTTCAAGGACAATGGCACCCCGATTGGCACCGGCAATCTTATTCCCGGTGGCACCGCGACCTTCACCACATCCACGCTGACGACCGGCAGCCATAACATTACCGCGGTCTATGGCGGCGACACCAATTTCGCCGGCAGCACGTCCGCTGTGCTCATACAAAACGTCAATAACAATTCGGACAGCATCAAACTGCGCGAGTTGCAGATCTCCGCCACGCCGATTATCGCGCAGGGCTGGGGCCAGGCCGTCAGCGCCGCCATGGATGATGCGGTCAGCGCCGGATTCGGCGGCAATCCGCAATCGTTGTCGCCGGCCGGCACCGGTTTCACTTATTACTTCAATGACGATCCACCGGCGCGGCCGCAGGCCGCTTCAGATCAAGATCCCTTGCGCCGCTATTTAGCTGCTCCTGATGGCAGCGTGTCGTCACCTAACGGCAACGCCAAACGTTTCGACGACGATTTCCGCGCGCTCGGTTATGCCGGCGGCATGCCGACCAAAGCGCCGCCGCCGGCCGCAACAGGCGGCGCACCACGCGATTGGCTCGCCTGGATCAATGTGCGCGGCACCGATTACTTCTGCGGCACCTTTGGCAACGATCTCAAAGGCGATCAAGTCGATGCCTTCGTCGGACTGACGCGGCGCATCTCACCGAATTTCGTTGTCGGCGCATTCGGCGGCTACGAGCATTTCCGATTACTCCTCGCAAGCGTTCAACGGCGTGCTCAAAGGAAATGGCTGGACCGCCGGCGCTTATCTCGGCTGGAAGCTCGCGCCGAGCCTGCGCTTCGATGCCGGCGGCGCGTGGTCGGACCTACTCGCCAATGGCGTCTCTGGAACGGCCAGTGGCCATTTCACCGGCACGCGCTGGCTGGTCAATGGCGGTCTGACCGGGACCTATCCGTGGCAAATGCTGGTGCTCGAGCCTTCGGCGCGCGTCTTCGCGCTGTGGGAACATGAGAACGCCTACACCGACAGCCTCGGCACCTTCCAGCCGGCGCGCAATTTCGAAACCGGCCGCGCCAGTGTCGGCGCCAAAGCGGTCTATCCGTCGGCGTGGACATGGAGCTCAGTCGTGTTATCGCCCTACGCGGGTGTCTACGCGGACTATTATTTCTCGAAGGACGACGCGCAGACCGCGGGGCTGACCACCGTACCGTTGTTGCAAGGCTTCTCGGCGCGCGCCACCGGCGGCGTCGCGGCAAGCTTCGCCAGCGGGGCGACGCTCGGCACCGTCGGCGAATTCGGCGGCATCGGCAGCGCCACTCAAATCTGGACCTGGACCGCGCGCGGCCGCATTCCGTTTTGATGCCTATCCGCTAGCGCCCTCCTTCTCCCCGCACGCGGGGAGAGGACAGGAAACCGTGCCATACTCACGGCTTCGCTAGCTCACCGCCCGTCAACGGATGCGGCGCGCCGGTCGTGCTGGGAAATGTGAGCGGCAGGCCGCGCAGGCTGCGCACCGCGAGATAAGCGAAAGCCTGCGCCTCGAGCGAATCAATCGACCAGCCGACGGCATGGGCTGACTCGACGGATGCCGGAGCGAGCCGTTCCGCCAGCATCCGCATCAAAGTGGGGTTGCGCGCGCCACCGCCGGCAACGATCCAGCTTGCCGGGGCGCGCGGCAGGTGCGCAACGATGCGCGCCACCGCCGCTGCCGTAAGCGCGGTGAGCGTCGCAGCGCCATCTGCCACGCCGATGCCGTCGAGCGTCTCGCCGAGAAGGCCGCGAAACTCATTGCGATCGAGCGATTTCGGCGGCGGCAGCGCAAAGAACGTATGCTGCAATAAGCGCTCGATCGTTCTTTCATCAACCATCCCGCTTGCCGCCGCCCGCCCGTCGATGTCGAGCGGCGTGCCAGTGTGCAAGCGCAGGAAATCGTCGAGCAAAGCATTGCCCGGGCCGGTGTCGCACGCGATCAATTGCTCGCCGTCGATATAGGTGAGGTTCGCCACGCCCCCGACATTGAGCACTGCAACCGGCGAAGGACAGTTGAACTGCCGCACCAGCGCCCGGTGAAAGACGGGCGCCAGCGGCGCACCCTGCCCGCCCGCCGCCACATCGGCGGCACGAAAATCGTACACGACGGGAATGCCAAGCCGCGCCGCCAGGGCGTTGCCGTCGCCGATTTGCAGGGTCAGCCGCCGTTCCGGCCGGTGTATGAGCGTCTGGCCGTGAAACCCGATCGCCGCCACCTCGCCGCGCTGCAAGCCGTTGGCAACGAGAAACGACTCCACCGCCTCGGCATGAGCGCTGTCAATAAGCCGCTCGGCCTCAGCGACGACGTCGGGCCGTGCCGTCCGATCGGTCAAATTGGAAGCCGCCGCGGTGGCGCGGCGCAACAGCGTGCGCTCGGCTTTGCTGTAGGGCCGGCAGGCGGTGGCGCCGAGTTGGGCGATGCGTTCGCCGTCGGTGTCGATCAGCGCGACGTCGACGCCATCCTGCGACGTCCCGCTCATCAGGCCGATCGCCAATATCGAGGCACCCGCCGGCGGTTCGGGTGCGATTCGCTCGGACATGTCGCTCCCTGGAAGCCGGTCGACTAAGGCTTCCGCAAGGCCAAGGACTTTTGCACCAAGCACTTTTGCATCAAGGGCTTTTGCATAAAGCGCGGGACCTGTTACACAACCGGCGCCGCCGCCAGCATAGCAAGGTGCATGATCCCGAAAAGTGAGTACCGGTTTCCGGATAAGATCATGCGCAAATAAGGTCGCGATGAACACCTACAAGTCCGATTTCCTCAACGTGCTCGCCACGCGAGGATTCATCCATCAGGTCTCCGAGCCTGAGGCGCTCGACGCGCTGGCGCGTTCGTCGACGATTACCGGCTATATCGGCTTCGATTGCACCGCGCCGTCGCTGCATGTCGGCTCACTTCTACCGATCATGCTGCTGTACTGGCTCCAGCAGACCGGACATCGTCCAATCGCCTTGATGGGAGGCGGCACGACGCGCGTCGGCGATCCGTCCGGCAAGGACGAAAGCCGGCGGCTGCTTTCCGACGACGATATCAACGAAAATCTCAAAGGTATTCGCGCGATCTTTTCGCGTTTTCTGCGCTTAGGCGGCGCGCCCGGCAAAACGTCCGGAAACGACGCGATCATGGCGAACAATGCCGATTGGCTGAATTCGCTCAACTATATCGATTTTCTGCGCGATGTCGGCCGGCATTTTTCGATCAATCGCATGCTCAGTTTCGATTCGGTGAAACTGCGGCTGGAACGACAGCAGGAATTGTCGTTCCTGGAATTCAATTACATGATTTTGCAGGCCTATGATTTCGTCGAGCTCTATAGCCGCTACGGCTGCATCCTGCAGATGGGCGGATCGGATCAATGGGGCAATATCGTCAATGGCATCGATCTCGGCCGGCGCTTGCATAACGCGCAGTTCTTCGCGCTGACCGCGCCGCTGATCACGACGTCCTCCGGCGCCAAGATGGGCAAGACTGCGTCCGGGGCGGTGTGGCTCAACGCCGACCAGGTCAGCCCCTACGAATATTGGCAGTATTGGCGCAATACGGACGACGGCGACGTCGCACGTTTCTTGAAGCTTTTCACGATACTGCCGCTCGAGGATATCGAGCGCCTTTCAGCGCTTAAGGGTTCGGAAATCAACGAAGCGAAGAAGGTTCTCGCGACCGAAGCGACCGCGCTGGTTCATGGCCGCGCGGCGGCCGAGGAAGCCGCGGTGACCGCTCGCACCACCTTTGAGGAGGGCGGCGTCGGTGCAACGCTGCCAACCATTGAAGTGCCGCATGCCGAATTGAGAAACGGCATTAGTGTCCTGAGCGCTTTCGTGCGCGCTGGGCTGGCCGCGTCGAACGGCGAAGTCCGGCGCGCCATCGCCAATAACGCAATCCTGGTCAACGACAAGCGGGTGACTACGGAGAAGGCAACTATCGGCGAAGCCGATGTAACCGCAAACGGTGTGGTGAAGCTATCGCTTGGCCGCAAACGGCACGTTCTGCTCAAGCCCATGTGACGCTTAGCGCTAGTGCACGTTGGGTGACGCCGTCGCGGTGTTGTCGTCGGACGTGTAATCCTCTCTGGGCGCCGGCGGCGTATAGGGATTGTTAGCCGGGAATTCGAAGACTTTGCGCAATAGGCCGGGAGCCAAAGCTGAGAGCGGGTTGACGTGAAGCACCGGTCCGGCCGGCTTGCCGACAACCTCGTAAGTGACGCCGACGAGCCCTTCCTTCTCGCCGCCGAGAAACAGGCCGACGATCGGCAGCTGCCCAAGCAGATTGTTGGCGCCGTAAAGCGGAATAAGCGTACCGCGCAAATGCACTTCATCTTCGGCATAGTCGATGACCCCATCGATGGTGCCACCGAGCACAGGCCCGCGCACCACACCGTCATGCAAGGCGATGCGCCCGGGGCCGCGCGTGAAGTCGACCTTCATGCCGCTGAAGGCCATGTTGGCGTTGCGTTGGGCTTGGTTGCCGTTGGCCACGGCGCGCTCGAGCTGAGATTCATCGTGGACGGCGAAATTGCGCACGTTCACGGTGCCGAGCTGAACGGGATTGGCCGGCGAAGGCGCGTCCATCACCGTCGTCATTTGTCCGCCCGTCATGCGTGAATAAACGTCTGTAAAGCGGAACAGTGCACCAGCGTCGGTCGATTCCAGCTCAACCACCTGCCGACCACCGGGCCGGCCGCGCAGGTCGCCGGTCAATACACCGCTGCGCCCTATCTTGGCGGTAAGACCGAGGCTGCGGATCTCGCCATTGCGCCGCGACATTTTGAGTTCGAGCCCGCGCAATGCCTCGCCGTTATGGCCGAGCACCGCGCCGAGCTTCATGTCGAGATCGACATCTGCCGGCGGCCGTTTCGGTGGCGTTTTCGCGGAAGCTCCGGCGAGCCCTTTCAGGAAACCGCGACCATCATAGGCGTCGCCACGCATAGTCGCGCGCAGCGTGCCGTCCGACATGCGATCGATTTTGAGGCTGGCGCGGTCACCGTCAGAAAATCCGTAGGACGGAAAATTGGCCGAGATCACGTCGCCCGAACCGTCAAGATCGACCACGCCCTTCACGCCGCCGCCGGCGCCTTCGATCAGCAGATCTTCGACGCGCAACGATTGCGGTTTGGTCACAAGGGTGAAAATGGCACGGGCCGGCTTGCCGGCTTGCTTGACCCATCCCGGCAAAAAACCTTCGATCTGAGCGGGTGTCAGATCGGCTTGGACAGTGAACCGGCCGTCGCGTTCGGTGGCGGTGCCGACGCGGCCAGTGACGTCGATCGGAACTGCACCGCTGATCGCACCGGCTGGATCAAGCCCAAGATTGGTTCGTGCCGTCTCGTCAAGCATGCCTTGAATATGCACGTCTGCCGCATCATCGCCGCGCAGCCTGCGATATTCGAGGCTCGCCGGCGCGCCGCCGATCTTGACGTCACCCTTCAGTGCGAAGCCCTGATTGTTCGCGCTGACCTTAAGGTCCGCAGATTCAACCCTCTGCCCCATGATCATCCGGTCGGCAGCGAAATTCAGCGCATCTACGGTAATCGCATAATTCGTCGACCCGGGCGGCAGATCAGGCTTGAGCGGCATCGCCAAGGCGACCAGCGCACTCATAGTGCCGCGCGTGGCCGCGGGGTCGAATGGTGCACCTGATGCATCGCGCAGGCGATCCATGGTCAGCAATTCGGCGGCGGCGGGCACCGGTCCGTCGAGCTTGAAATGAACGCGCGCCGGCGGCTGGCGCGGTGCGGTGTCGGGGACTTCAAAGAGGCCGGACGACAGGACGAGCTTGCGGCCGGATGGCAGGTCGGCGGTGGCTTTGCCAACCGCAATTTGCGCATTGCGGCCGACGACGTGGACGTTCAGATCGGCATCATGGAGCGCCGGCAGGCCGGAAACCGGATGGATCACGCAATTGGTCGCCAGCGCATCGACGACGAGACCATCGTCTGGAAGTGGCGGACCGCTGGCCTTGAGCGTGTCAAAAGGTGCATTCACCGCAATGGTCAAGCGCTCAAGATTGCCGCCCGCAAGATGATCGTTGAACCAATCGCGCACTTTGGGCGCGACAAAGACCGGCCACAGCTTTTTCAGGGCGTCGGAACTCATCCGCGTCGCCGCTAGTCCGGTGGCGATACGCAGATTGCCGTTCGAATAGTCGGCATTGCCGGACATCGCCACCCCGAGATCGGCGTTGCCGACATCGCCGTGATTGATGGTCAGCCTCTTGCTGCTGGGATCGAAGCGGCCGATCACCTCGATGCGATTGAGAACGAGCGGCTCGCCGGATGCGGCGGCTGTACTAAGCACGACGCTGCCGCCGGCGATCTTAAATCCCCAGGACCCTTGCGGTTGCGCGGGCGCTTCGACCTGCCCGAGCAAAGTGAATCGATTGTTTCCGGAAACAATCTGGAATGGTACTTCGAGGAGACGGCTCGCCGCATCCCAATTGATCTTGAACTCCGCGCGATCGATCTCGATCCGACCGTCGCTGCCGTCACCGTCGCTGATCGCGCCTGCATTGGCGACGATGCGACCAACCAGCGCCTGCGGTACGCCGTTGCGGCCGATCTCGCCGCGCAAGCTCGCCGAAAGCGGCAGATCGACTTGCATTGTGCCGTCATCAAGCCTCGAGGCCAGCAGAAGATCATTGGCCGCCACTTGGCGCGCTTCGAGTGCAATGCTGCGATGGCCGTCGCTCGTCGGTTTGATCGCAGCGGTCAGACCCCAAGGATGTTCCGAATTTTCCGAACCTACCGTGACGGTGATGCCGCCGCCGCGGGGCCGCTCGAGGCTCATCGTGATATTGTGGAAACTCCATCGCTTACCGGTGCGCTGATCGTCCACCGTCAATGTGCCGTCTTTTAACCCGAGTTCGCGCAAGTCATGGCCGTCGAGTCCTGATTGCCCGATGCCGTCGAGCCACGCCAAGACGGCGGCGATGCTGTCCGCGGCTGCCGGATGCGGTGTCGCGGCTTGGGCCGGCGCTGAATTGCCAGACAGCGGTGTCGCCGCAGCCGGTTTGTCGATCGCCGCTTTATCCTGGGTTTGTTGCTGGTTCGCAGCAAGCGGCAGCTTGCCCAACGGGCCAGCTACCAAGGGAGCGCTGGCGCTCGCGATCGGATGCTTGTCGGCACCTGAGGCAAACACGGTGATAGTGCCGTCGCGCTCGATGCGCACCGCAAGTTCGGCGCCGAGCAGGCTCAAGCTTTCGGCGCGCATATGGCCGCTGAGTAGACTCAAGCCGGAGACGCGGATTTCAGCTTTCGGCGCGCTCGCGACCACAGTGCCGTCGGGATCGCGCACGACGATGTCGCGAACGCGCACGGCGGCGCCGCCATTCGCGGTGCGCTCGATTTGCGTACCGCCGACTTCTACCCGCTCGCGGCTGCCAAAATTTTCCTCGATCGCGGCGACCAGCCAGGGACTAAAAGCGTCGACCTGAATGGGCCCGGTCGAAAGCCGCCACCACAATCCGGCGCAGCCAAGAACCAGTAAGCCGACAAGCGCGCCGCCGCCGATGGCCAGGCGTTTGATAAGGCGCCGATGCCGTGCCAAGAGGCGGCGATACGCGGCAAGGTAGCGGCCGTCGTTCCCGCGCTCGCCGCGATGGGCCGCTGCAAGGTTGGCCCGGCGCCGCGGGTGAACGATGCTCTCGCCCCATCGTGAGGGCGGTCCGATCTGCCTATCTTGGTTGGCCATACCCGCTCGGGCGTCCCCTCGTCCGTCGCGTCTTCACAATGATGATATTGCAGCCGATAGGATTAACGTCCCGCAATCGACCACCCCTGTCGGCGGGCGTATTCTAAAGCCCGAGGAATTAGCCGAAGAATTCCGGCCTGAAAGCGTCAAAAGGAAGGCACATGGCCAAAAAGAAGGCTTCGCGTGCGGTTTCGGGCCGTCCCGCAAAAGCTGTGAATGGCGGCGGGCCCGCCGCAGGCGACAAAGCACCGGTTTTCAAGCTGCCGCGGGACGGCGGTGGGACAGTCGGACTTGCGGATTTCTCCGGGCGCGAGCTCGTTTTGTACTTCTATCCTCGCGCCGATACCAGCGGTTGCACCCGAGAGGCCGTCGATTTTTCGCGGCTTAAAAGCGCGTTCAGCCGCGCCGGGACCGATATTCTAGGAGTTTCGGCCGATCCTGTCGCGGCGCTGGACCGCTTCAAATCCAAGCAAAAGATCACCATCGCATTGGCGTCGGACGAGGCACACAAGGTGCTCGAAGCCTATGGCGTATGGCAGCAAAAGACGCTGTATGGCCGAAAATTCATGGGCACCGTGCGCGCCACCTTCCTGATCGGCCCCGATCAGCGCATCGCGCGCGCCTGGCCGAAAGTGTCAGTTGCCGGCCACGCGCAGGAAGTGCTCGACGCGGCGAAGGCGCTGTGAGCCGGCGGCTGGATGTAAATCATTAACCGAAGCCCACAAAATCTCGATGAAATCGCTGTTTCGATTTCCTAATTGTTAACCTTAATTAAGTGAACTCCGCTTCCTGCTCAGGCGGGAGCGGCAATGTCGCAGTGGACGTCTCGGTCGCAACAGACCGCAAGAATTCACTCTTATGAGTATTCGGGACGGGCCCGAGCGCCGCGTCCCATCGAGAGCGGGCCGCGAAGCGCCGAATCGCGCGGACACGCGCCGGGCGCGAGCCGTAACGGCACCGCCTACACCCTTGCGCATGCTGGCAGACAGGTCCGGTTCGGACCGGTGGCGTTCTGGATTGCCGTCGGCACCGTCGTCATCATGGCGGTCTGGTCGATTGCGTCTGCAACTTATCTTGCATTTCGCGACGACGTGTTGCGCACGCTGATCACCCGCCAAGCGGAACAGCAGTTTGCCTATGAGGATCGCATCGCGGAGCTGCGCGCCCAAATCGACCGCACGACCAGTCGTCAGCTGCTTGATCAGGAACAGTTCGAACAGAAACTCGACGACTTGATGCGCCGCCAATCCCTGCTCGAGTCGCGGGCAACCGCACTAGGCAGCGGTGCGGACCCTGCAACCACCGGCTCGATCAGGCCAGGGGCAAAGCCAAATGGCGAGCCGGCGGCCGGTTCACAGCGCGGCGACCATGGCCGGCAGTCGAGCATCGGCGCCGCCGTTGGCCGCCTCGAAGCCGCACTCGATCGGTTGGAACACCGCCAGGCGCTGGCGATCAGCCAGATGCAAGATCGCTACGAAAACAGGGCGCGTCAGATCCGCAGCGCACTGGCCCAGCTCGGGCTCAAGGCGCAGCCCGCAGCGTCGGCGAGCGGCGGTCCGTTCGTGCCGGTGAAATTGGCTTCCGAGGATCAAGCGTTCGGTCGCGCGCTTACGCGCATCAATCTCGCGCGCGCGGACGCCAATGCACTGAGCAACACGCTCTTGAAAGTGCCGTTGCGCAAACCCGTTGCCGGCGACATCGACGAGACCTCGCCATTCGGCGTTCGTACCGATCCTTTTGTTCACGAAGCAGCGATGCATACCGGGATCGATTTCCGCGGCGACACCGACGATCCAATTCGTGCAACCGCTGCAGGCACCGTCACGATCGCGAGCTTGAGCGGCGGTTATGGCAAGATGGTCGAGATCGACCATGGCAACGGGCTAATAACCCGCTACGGTCATCTCTCCGAGATCGACGTCGGTGTCGGCGACACGGTGCGCGCAGGTGGTGTCGTCGGCAAGCTCGGCTCGACCGGGCGTTCGACTGGACCGCACCTGCATTATGAAGTTCGGGTCAAAGGCGAAGCCGTCGATCCGCAAAAATTCCTCGACGCCGGCGAGCGATTGTTCGGCGGCTGAGCCGCACGCGACAGCTTCACTCGACTTTGATATTCGCTTCTTTGATGATCGGTCCCCATAAGGCCGCATCGGCGACGTTCATCGCTGCCAGCTCCTGAGGTGTGGATCCCCGCGGCAACACGCCGAGCAACTTAAATTTCTCCTTGGTTGCGGCGTCGTTTAGCATCGCAGCCATATCGGCATTGACCTTCGCGATGATGTCAGGCGGCGTCTTTGCCGGCACATAAATCGCATACCAAGACGACACGTCATAACCGGGCACGCCCGATTCGGCGGCGGTCGGCAATTCCGGTTCGTCCGAAAAGCGCGTCGCGCTGGTGACGGCCAGCCCGCGCACCTGCTTCGAGCGGACCGGTTCGAGAAGCGAGCCCGTGGTGTTGAACATCAGATCGAGTCGCCCGGCAAGAAAATCACTCATCAGTCCCTGATTGGCGCCACGATACGGCACGTGCGTTATCTCGATGCCGGCGCGGTGCTTGAACAATTCGCCGGCGAGATGCGGGACAGAGCCGATCCCAGGCGAGCCCCAACTCATTGTGCCGGAATTGGCCTTGGCGTGTGCAATCAATTCCTCGAGCTTCTGGAAGGGCGAGGAGCTCGGCACCACGATGATGTTGGGATAGGTGCCGATGAGCGAAACCGGCGCCAAATCGGCGGCGGGGTCGAATGTCAGCGTGGAAAACAACAGCGGCTGAACCAAAGGCGATCCGGGCGCGAGCAGCATGGCATAGCCGTCAGCGGGGGCATGCGCCACGGTGTCGAGCGCAATCCTGGCCCCGGCGCCGGGCCTGTTCTCGACCACAACTTGCTGGCGCCAACGCTCCGACAGGCCATTGGCGACGATGCGCGTCGCCAAATCTGCTCCGCCTCCGGGAGGAAAACCAACAAAGAGCCGAACCACGCGCGACGGGTAAGTATCGGCAAGTGCCGGCCGGCCAAAAGGCGCAAACGTAGCGGCAGCCGCCAGCTGCAATGTTCTGCGACGCGAAAGCCCCATAACCACCCCTCCATCCATCGAAAAAAGCGGCCCCCTACTCCACGTCCTCGACGTGTTTCGGTCCGGTGCCGAATGCCTTTTGCGCCAGCGCGGCTTGAGTGAATTGGTCGATATCGCCATCGAGCACCGCCGCGGTGTTCGAGGTTGAAACACCGGTGCGCAGGTCTTTGACCATCTGATACGGCTGCAGCACATAGGAACGAATCTGATGACCCCAGCCGATATCGGTTTTGGCGGCCTGCTCGGCGGCCGCCTTCTGCTCGCGCTTCTCCAATTCGCGCTCGTAGAGTTTGGCGCGCAGCATCTGCCAGGCCTGGGCGCGATTGCGGTGCTGCGAGCGGTCGTTCTGACAGACCACGACGATATTGGTGGGGATGTGAGTCAGACGAACCGCGGATTCAGTCTTGTTGACGTGCTGCCCGCCGGCGCCGCCCGCGCGCATCGTGTCGACCCGCACGTCCGATTCCTTGATTTCAATATTGATGCGGTCGTCCACCACCGGATAGACGGTAACGCTGGCGAAGGAGGTGTGCCGCCGGGCATTGGAATCGAACGGTGAGATGCGGACCAGACGATGCACGCCATTTTCCGTCTTCAGCCAGCCATAGGCATTGCGCCCTTTGATCTCCACCGTCGCCGACTTGATCCCGGCTTCTTCGCCTTCGGTCTCCTCGATATATGCAACCTTGAAACCATGCTGTTCGGCCCAACGCACATACATGCGCAAAAGCATGTTGGCCCAATCCTGACTTTCAGTGCCACCGGCGCCGGCATGGACTTCGAGATAGCAATCGTTGCTGTCGGCTTCGCCCGATAGCAGCGCTTCGAGCTCGCGGCGCGAGACTTCGGCTTTGAGCATGCGCAGCGCAGCTTCCGCTTCGGCGATCGTCTTCGGATCACTCTCGCTCTCGCCTAGCTCAATAAGCGTAATTTGATCGTCGAGCTCCTGCTCCATCCGCCCCAAGGCGGTGAGCTGCTCGTCGAGTGCAGTGCGCTCCTGCATCAGCCGGCTCGCCCGCTGTGGATCGTTCCAAAGATTGGGGTCTTCGGCTTGCCGGTTCAGTTCGGCAAGCCGTGTGCGCGCCTTGTCGAGGTCAAAGATGCCTCCTCAGCAGCGCCAGCGACTGCTTGATTTCGGCGACGACAGCTTCGGTTTCGGAACGCATATCAGGGGACAGATATCAGATGTCAGGCAGGAGCTGTCAACGGTCACGGGCTGATCGCCGATAACTGCCGGCTGATGCCCGGAGAGTCAGTACAGCCCCCCGGTGCCGGTACGCACGACATTGCCGGTATCCGGCGAACCGGCGGTCGGCACACCGTTCGCGCCATCGGCGCCGATCACCGAATATGAGTCGGGCGGCGCGGTGCCGGGTTTGAACGCTTCCAGGATCACTTTGGTGTCGCCCGGGCCTGCGCGCATTCCGGATTTGGCCTCGATCCGGATCAGCTTGATACCGGGCGGCACGCTGAATGGAATCGGCGGCTTGTCCGCAAGCGTCACTTTAAGAAAATCCTTGACGATCGGCGCGGCGAGATGCCCGCCGGTGGCAAGCCGGCCGATATGGCGCGGCTTGTCGAAGCCCATATAGACGCCGCAAACGATGTCGGGCGAAAAGCCGATAAACCAGACATCTTTCTCGTCATTGGTCGTGCCGGTCTTACCCGCAATCGGCTTGCCGACTTCGCGCACAACTGTCGCCGTACCGCGTTGCACGACGCCTTCCATCAAGGAGGTGATCTGATAGGCCGTCATTGCATCGATGACCTGCTCGCGCCGATCGATCAGCGTCGGTTCGACCTGATTGTCCCACTTCTTGACGTCGCAACCGATGCATTCGCGCTGGTCGTGCTTGTAGATGGTATGGCCGTATCGATCCTGAATGCGGTCGATCAGCGTTGGAATGACGCGTCGACCGCCGTTATCGAACATCGAATAGGCGGTGACCATGCGCAGCACGGTCGTTTCGCCAGCACCCAGCGCATACGACAGGTACGGCGGCAACTCGTCATAGACGCCAAAGCGTTTCGCATATTCCGCGATAAGCGGCATGCCGAGGTCCTGCGCCAAGCGCACCGTCATGACGTTGCGCGACTGTTCGAGACCAAACCGCAGAGTTGAGGGACCAAAAAACTTGCCGCCGTAGTTTTCCGGCCGCCAAATGCCGCCGCCGGCACCCATGTCGATTTCGATCGGCGCGTCCATCACGATGGTGGACGGCGTGTAGCCGTTATCCAGCGCCGCGGCGTAGACGATCGGCTTGAACGACGAGCCGGGCTGCCGCAAAGCCTGCGTAGCGCGGTTGAACTGGCTCTGGTCGAATGAAAATCCGCCCACCATTGCCAGCACGCGGCCGGTATGGGGATCCATCACCACCATGGCGCCGGAAATTTCCGGCACTTGACGCAGCCGATACTGTCCTGGCGCCTCCAATGGCGAGACGTAGATCACGTCGCCGGCCGAGATCACCTGGCTGACTTTCTGAATTGGCTTCGACTGACCACTCGCCGCTTTCGCCCATTTGACGCCCTCGAGGGTTACGAGGCCGATTTCGCGATCCTTGACGACAGCGCCCCCGGGGTCGCGCGGCGGCTGCAGCCCGATGCGAGCGGATTGATCGTCGACCTGGAGCACGACCGCGAGCCGCCACGGATCGATGTCGTCCAGAAACTTGACCTCGGCAAGTTTGAGGCCCCAATCGCCCCCGGTATCGATGGTGGTGATCGCGCCGCGATAGCCCTGACCTTCGTCGAAATTAACGAGACCATTAATCATCGCCCTGCGCGCCAACACCTGCAGCTTAGGATCGAGCGTGGTGCGCACCGACAGCCCGCCCTCATAGAGTTTTTTCTCGCCGTATTTCTCATAAAGATACCGCCGCACTTCCTCGGCGAAATATTCAGCTGCGAAAATGTGCGCGCCGGTCGGGCGAACGGTGACCTGCAGCGGATCCTTCTTGGCTTTCTCGGCTTGGGCGGCGGTGATGTAGCCGTCCTCCGCCATGCGGTCGATCACGTAATTGCGGCGATCTACGGCGGCATCGTGCCGGCGGAACGGGTTGTAATTGTTCGGCCCCTTCGGCAGAGCGGCAAGGTAAGCGGCTTCGGCAATCGTCAGCTCGTGCACCGATTTGTCGAAATACAACAGCGATGCCGCCGCTACGCCATAGGCACCGTAGCCGAGATAAATCTCGTTAAGATAGAGTTCGAGGATCTTCTGCTTCGAATAGGTGCGTTCGATACGCAGCGCCAACAGCGCTTCCTTGATCTTGCGCTGAAACGACAATTCGTTGCTCAGAAGAAAATTCTTCGCGACCTGTTGCGTAATGGTGGAGGCGCCCTGCGGACGGCGGCCGCTTCCGTAATTTTCGATATAAAGCATGCCGGCGCGGCCGATGCCGTATATATCGACGCCGGGGTGCTGATAGAAATTCTTGTCCTCGGCGGCGACGAAAGCATTGGTGACAAGTTTCGGGATCGCCTGAATCGGCAGATAGAGCCGCCGCTCCTTGGCATATTCCGCAAGCAAAGAGCCATCACCGGCGTGAACGCGCGTCATCACCGGAGGCTCATAATCCTTAAGCTGCGAATAATCGGGCAAGTCCTTGGAGAAATGCCACAACAGGCCCGCCATCGCCGCGACACCGACGACGAAGAAAATGGTACCAACCGCAAACAGGAAGCCGAGAAAGCGCAGGAGCAATTTCACCGCGGCACCAATCTCATTCAGTCAATTTCGGTTGAGCCAGACTCATCCAGCGCGCTCCGCGGCCATCCGGCCGGTTCGCGGCAAAACAGGACACAACAAATAAGCGCCTTCGCGCCCCCACTGTGGCCCGAGTGTGACAGCAACGACGCCCACCCGCTAGCTCGTTCCGTCTCGCTCACGTCGTCGCTCGGTTTTTTGTTCAAACTGAGGCCATTACGCCACATTAAGCGGTGGAGTTCCCCTCAATTAGCCCCGGCCCGGACGCCTGCCAAATGGGCGGAAAAATAGCCGTCGACCGCCGACGCCATCGCATTTGCCGTGCGATCTCGCCAGCTGTCCGACGACAGCGATTGCAAATCTTCTTTGTTGGAGACGTAACCGAGCTCGACCAGGACCGAGGGCACGTCGGGCGCGCGTAATACGCGAAAACCTGCCGACTTGATCGGATCTTTGTGCAGCCGTGCGGTTTGCTTCATTGTCCCGACGAGTTTGTTGGCGAACTGGACCGAAAAGGTCTTGGTCTCGCGCTGCGCTAGATCGATCAGGATGCCGGCGACATCATCGGGCTGCTCTTTGAGGTCAACACCGGCGATCACGTCGGCGCGGTTTTCCTGTTCGGCAAGCCGCGCGGCGGCGGGATCGGTCGCGGTTTCGGAGAGCGTATAGACTGTAGCGCCCTGCGCATCCCCTTCCCGGCGCGGCAGCGAATCTGCATGGATCGATATGAATAGGGCCGCGCTAGCCTCGCGCGCGAAGCGCACCCGCTCCGCCAGCGGCACAAAGGTGTCGTCCGATCGTGTCAGCAGCACGCGATACTTGCCTGCAGTCTCGATTTTTTCCCGCAGCCGCTTGGCAAAATCGAGCACGATGTCTTTTTCCATCTGCCCGTTCGGCCCCTTGGTGCCGGTATCGATCCCGCCATGCCCGGGATCGAGCACGATAAGCGGTCGGGCATCGCTTGAAGAAGATTGCTGTTCGCGCGCCGGCGGCGCTTGGGCATGCGCGAATCGCTGATCGAGAGCAATCTTGCGTAAAAAGCCTTCACGGTCGGTCGCCACTAAATCGAGGACCAGGCGGGCCGGCGCACCCTCCGCCGGATCGACGACAAAGGCTTTATCGATTCGCGCCGGCTTGACGAGGTCGAGGACGATGCGCGAACCACCCGGCATCACCAGCCCAAAACGAAAAGCCTTGATCAAGCCGCGACCGGTCTCACCGGCTTTCGACGGCAGCCGAAACGTGACTTGCGGGATGTCGACGACGACGCGGTATGGATCGGCGAGGGTAAAGACATGCAGGTCGACCTTGCGGCTGAGATCCACCACAAAACGCGTTTGGGTGTCGTCACCGCCAAGTCGGGCATCGGTCGCCACCGGAAAGGAATCGGCGGAAACCGGCGCGGCTAGCGCCCCGGCCGCCAATCCAGTTCCGGCGACCAAGGCGCCGAAAAAGGCCAAGCGCATGGCTTGGATGACCATCGGCTCCGACCTCATCCCGCCCTCCTACCCCATTAGGCAGGCATAGTTAACCGGAACCTAATTACCCGGCGAAAAGCCCTGGCAATAAGGCAAAACCCGCTCCGCCTGCGGGTAAATCCCACAGACGACTTGCCAATTTGGCGGCACCGGCCTTAAGAAGGGCGTGCTTACGATGAAAGGTTCCGGTTGCGTCCGCGTGACGGCCTCCGGCGCGTGCGCCATCATCGGCTCCCTTAAAGACGTTCTGGGAGTCGGGCAAACGCTGCTTTCGATCCGCTGCAGTGCCACGACGTTCGTGCAGAAGATGTTCAGACCGATCATGTCTTCGACCGATGCGGCACTTGCGGCGACGCAAAGCTCTGCCAAGGCCAGTGGGGATGAGGACGACCCGGACCGTGCGCGCCGCGCTTTCGCAGCGGCAAAGCCGCTCAATGGCGTCGCGCCGCATCGCCGGCATCTAGCGAAATCGCGGCCGCGCTCCGCGCTGCCGTCTCGTCGCGGTTTGGAGTTTATGTTCGAGGCGCAAGTCAAGGTTCCCATCAAACGGCTCGGCAGCGTGCGTTTGTCGCTTGCCGACGGCCGGCCTTTCTATGCTTGCGGTGCTCGCAACCTCCAGGCCGCTCCACTCAACGAAAATCGGACCTGTTTCCTTGCCTCCCGCCGATGCGGTGCGACGCGAGCGGGCACGGTCCCCATGAGATTTGCCAATGGCCAACAAAATGCTCATCGACGCGACCCATCCGGAGGAGACCCGGGTGGTGGTTTTGCGCGGCAACCGCGTCGAGGAATTCGACTTTGAATCTGCGCACCGGAAGCAACTAAGGGGCAACATTTATCTGGCGAAAGTGACGCGCGTCGAGCCGTCACTGCAAGCCGCCTTCGTCGATTACGGCGGCAACCGCCACGGTTTCCTCGCTTTCAGCGAAATCCATCCGGACTATTACCAGATCCCGATCGCGGATCGGCAGGCTCTCATCGCCGAGGACGAGCGCGCGCAGCGCGCCGCTGCGGACGATGTCGAACCTGTCCCTCGACGGGTCCGCGAAGCTGCCCCTTCGCGCCGTGATTACGATGTGATCCGGAGCGACGTCGCCGAGCCGCTGGCGGGCGACATAATTGAACCAGATCAGTCCGCGCCGGAACCGGCCGGCGCTGAGGGATCGAGCTCTGAAGTCGAACTCCTGACCGGTGCACCGGTGGAAGAGGAGACGACCGCGCCAAGCTTCGAAAGCGCGGCGCCCGCGGGCGGAGCCTCGGCCGACGAGGTCGAGGCCGGCATCGCACATGAGGCCGTCAGCGAAGGGGAGCGCGACGCGACCGAAGAGGCTGAGGTCGCCTCCCCTGCGTCGGCAGACGAGAATGGCGAAGGCGCGGTTATGACCGAGGCGCGCTCGCTGGAAGGCAATGGCGAGGAAGAAGAGGCGGCTGAAGAGGTCGTCGAATCCGTCGGCGGCGCCGATGCATTGGAAGAAGTCCCTGATCGCGCGCCGCGCTTTCGGCGCCAATATAAGATCCAGGAAGTTATCAAGCGCCGGCAGGTGATGCTGGTACAGGTGGTCAAGGAAGAGCGCGGCACCAAAGGCGCGGCATTGACGACCTATCTGTCGCTGGCTGGACGTTACTCGGTGCTGATGCCGAATACGGCCCGGGGCGGTGGCATCAGCCGCAAAATCACCAGTCCGGACGACCGCGCGCGGCTGCGGGAAGCGGCCGCCGAACTCGAAGTGCCGGAGGGCATGGGCGTAATCCTGCGCACCGCCGGCGCAAGCCGCACCAAGATCGAGATCAAGCGCGATTTCGAATATCTCTTGCGGATGTGGGAGACGGTGCGCGACCTGACGCTCAAATCGACCGCGCCGAAGCTCGTTTATGAGGAAGGCTCGCTGGTCAAGCGCTCGCTCCGCGATCTTTACACCAAGGATGTCGATGAGGTCCTGGTCGCGGGCGCGGACGCCTATCATGAAGCCAAGGACTTCATGCGCATGCTCATGCCGAGTCATGCCAAGAACGTAAAGCTTTACGCCGACAGCCAGCCGCTATTGTCGCGATATGGGGTCGAGAACCAGCTTGACGCCATGTTCTCCCCCGTCGTGCAGCTGCGGTCAGGCGGTTATGTCGTGCTCAATCAGGCCGAAGCCTTGGTAGCGATTGACGTAAATTCCGGGCGCGCAACCCGCGAGCATCATATTGAGGACACCGCGTTCAAAACCAATTTGGAGGCGGCGGACGAGATTGCGCGACAACTACGCTTGCGCGATCTCGCCGGACTGATCGTTATCGACTTCATCGACATGGATGAAAAGCGCAACAATCGCGCGGTGGAACGGCGCCTTAAGGAGTGTCTCAAGCACGATCGCGCGCGTATCCAGGTCGGTCGCATCTCGCATTTCGGCCTGCTCGAAATGTCGCGCCAGCGCATTCGCACCAGCGTGCTCGAAAGCTCAACCGAGAAATGCCACTATTGCGGCGGCATCGGCCACGTCCGCTCGGTCTCGTCGCTGGCCTTGCAGGTGCTGCGCGCGCTCGAAGATCAATTGATCAGAGGCGCGACGCATAATCTCGTCGCGCGGACGCGTCCCGACGTCGCGCTCTATGTGCTCAACCAAAAGCGTGCGCATTTGCGGGCGCTCGAAGACCGGTTCGCCATCACCATTACGATCACCGCCGATGAAACCGTGCGCGCGCCACAGACTTTTGTGATCGATCGCGGCGAACAGGTGCATACGCCCGAGGCGGCAAAAGCGATTGCCGAACGGGCTCAAGCCCCGGTCGCGCCGCTGGAAGAAGAAGACGATCTCGAAGAGATCGGCGGCACGCCGAGCGAGGCGGAACAAGCCGACACCGAAGCTGAAATTGGCATCCCCACGGTCGCTGAACCTGGTGAAGGTGGATGGCGCCGGCGACGCCGACGTCGCCGCCGCGGGCGCGGCGGTGGCGAGCATATGCATGACCATACCAGACCCCATGTCGAGCAGATCGCGATCACCGAGTCGGCCCATGACGAGGTCCATGACCAGACCTATGGCGAGACCGCGGAGGCGCACGACCCGACGCAGGATGAAGCCATGGGCGAAACAACCGCTGGCTTTGCGACCGAGCGGGATGAGGGGCGCGAAGAGCCGCGCCGTGACGAACGCCGCCGACGTCGGGGCCGCCGCGGTGGGCGCCGCAATCGACAGCGCAATGGCGAGGGCGGGTATACCGGGCCCGACCAATCCGGGCACTATGCGCAACAGGAATTCGCGTCGGCCGAACAGCTCATTACTCCCGCGGCGACCGAACCTGCCCTCTCACATGCCGTTGCCGATCTCGATTCGCCGTCGATTGAGCGCGCAGCTCCGCCTGACACGTCGCCGGTGATATCGCCCGCCGCGGCCGGACAGCCGGAAGCGGGCCGTCGGCGTTCGACGGTTCGCGAACCTGCGCCGACAGGCGGAGGCGAAGCTGAGAGGAACGATCCGGCGGCGCCCGCGCCATCGCAGGGAACGGAGCCGGTGATTACCGAAACCGGCGACGCTTCCGAAGGCGAACGGCCGCGCCGCACCGGCTGGTGGTCCCGCCGCTTCGCCGGCGGCTGAGCAATGAAGAGCGGCTGGGTCGATCGCGACGCGAAAGCCATCGTAGCTGAAGGCGACAAAGCTGGGATCGATCCCGATCTATCATTGCGCATCTATACGACGCGCCTGCTAGGCCGCGATCCCAAGCTTGTGCTTCATGGCGGTGGCAACACGTCGCTCAAGACCAAGTTGCGCGATCTTCTCGGCGCGGAAGTCGAGGTGCTGCGTGTCAAAGCCTCCGGCGCCGACATGGCGTCCATCGGACCGGCCGACTTTCCCGCGCTGCGGCTTGGACCGATGCGGGAATTGCGCGCGCTGGCGACGATCGGCGACGAAGAACTCCTTGCTATCGAGCGAGCCAATCTGATCGATCCGCGCGCGCCAAATCCGTCAGTCGAGGTGATGCTGCACGCCTTTCTGCCGCACAAATTCATCGACCACAGCCACGCGACCGCGGTGTTGAGCGTCGTCGATCAACCGCGCGGCGAACAGATTTGCGCGGAAGTTTTTGGCGACCGGATGGCTTTCGTTCCCTACCTAATGCCGGGATTTGGTCTTGCCAAAAAGACCATCGAGGTTTTCGAGCGCTCGCCCGTCTGTGACGGCCTGATCTTGAGCAAACACGGGCTTGTCACCTTCGGTGAAACGGCGCGTGAGGCTTACGAGCGTATGATCGACTTTGTCTCGCGCGCCGAGGATTTCATCGCGCGTAACCGGAAATCCGTAGCCGCCGCGCAAGTCGCACGCCGACCACCGCCGCTGGCGGACGTCGCGCCGATCGTGCGCGGCGTGTGCAGCGAGAAAGACGACAAAATCGAGGGCGCTTGGCGTCGTTTGGTGCTCGAATTCCGGACCGGGAACGCGATCCTGGATTTTCTTAATGGTAAGGACCTGCAGCGATTGAGCCAGGCTGGCGTGATCACGCCGGATCACACCATCCGCACCAAGAATTGGCCACTGGTTCTAAACACACCCGCGCCGGAACGCATGGGCGAATTCGCGCTGAGCGCGCGCGAAAAAGCGCAAGAATTCACAAATCGTTACCGTGATTATTTCGCGCGCCACAATAAGCGTGCCGGCGGCAGCAAAAGGTCGCTTGATCCCCTGCCCCGGGTTGCGCTGGTCCCCGGGCTCGGCCTGTTCGGCCTCGGCCGCGCCAGGCAAGACGCCGTCATTGCTGCCGACATCGCCGAGGCCTGGATCGAATGCTTGGCCGGCGCCGAAGCGATCGGGCGGTTTGAATCGATCTCCGAAGCCGACATGTTCGATTGCGAATATTGGGCGCTCGAGCAGGCCAAGCTTGGCGCACGCAAAGAGCCGCCGCTGGCCGGACAAGTTGCCGCGATAACCGGCGCCGGCGGCGCCATTGGGGCTGCGACCGCAGAGTGCTTCGCTGCGGCTGGCGCCGAAGTCGCATTGCTTGACGTCGATCGAGCCGCCGCGCGTGAGCAAGCCAATGCGGTCGGCGGACATGCACTGGCGTTCGCCTGCGATGTCACCGATGGCGCATCGGTCAGCGCGGCATTCGCGAAGATCGCGGAGCACTTCGGCGGCGTTGATATCGTCGTCTCCAACGCTGGCGCCGCCTGGCAGGGCCGCATTGGCGAGGTCGACGAGGAGGTTTTGCACCAGAGTTTTGAGCTGAATTTCTACGGTCACCAGCGCGTCGCCCAAGCCGCGGTTCGGATCATGCGTGCGCAGGGCACCGGCGGCTGCCTGCTCTTCAATATTTCCAAGCAAGCGGTCAATCCCGGCCCAAATTTCGGACCGTACGGAATTCCTAAAGCCGCGGCGCTCGCCTTGATGCGGCAATACGCGCTCGATTACGGCGCCGACGGCATTCGCGCCAATGCGGTCAATGCCGACCGTATCCGTTCCGGCCTGCTCACTCCGGAGATGATTTCGTCGCGCGCCAAGGCGCGCGGCATAAGCGAGAAAGATTACATGACCGGCAATTTGCTCGGCCGCGAAGTCGCCGCCGAAGATGTCGCTCAGGCCTTCTTGCACCTGGCGCTGGCGCTGAAAACCACGGCTGACGTCACGACCGTCGACGGCGGCAATATCGCCGCGGCGATGCGCTAAAGCTGGCGCGCGTTGCGCGGCAAAGAGCCGGCGGCCGGTTCGGGCACTGGGTTTGTCATTCCTTCACGACGACGCCCGCATTTATCTGAAGCGATTAAGCCCGGATTAAACCTAGCCAGGAAGATTATCGTCCAACATTCTGGGTAAAACCCGCCGAAAACCAGTCAGACGATAAGCACGCCCACGCCAGCGGCAAGAGCGCGACAAGCGCAGATGGGCTGCCCGATGCTGTTACGCACAATCCGATCGCGCTTGTTGGGGCTGGTGGTGGCCACCGTATTTCCCTTCTTTGCGGTCATCTGCATCGGCCTGTGGAGCCAATTGCGCGACGATCAAAATCAGGCGCTCGAACGCGCCCTCGATGAGGCGCGGCTGCTTGCGATTCAAGTCGATGACCACATCGGCAGCCTCGAAAATCTGCTTACCGGCCTAAGCCGCGCCGTGTCGACGCGCTTGGCAGACGCCGACGCGAACAACGCTCTGCTGCGGCAAGTGAAGGAGGAATTGCCGGACTACATCAGCAACATTCTGCTATTTGCCCCGGACGGCTCCAACATCGGGATTTCGTGGAACTCGGACCGGCGCTTTTACGCGGGCGACAGGGCCTATTTTCAGCAGGTGATTGCCGGTCAGCGCCTAGCGATTGGCGATGTGATCCGCACCAAGCTGACTGGCGAATGGGTCGTCACGTTAGCCTCCCCGGTAAAGGATCAAAACGGCCGACTGCGCGCGGTTATCGCCATCGGCACCAAGCTCGATCGTTTTCAGGACGCGCTGCGGACGCAGACGCTGCCCGCCGGCAGCATCGTCCGCATCCTCAACGAAAAAGGAATTGTCGTCGCACAAAGCGATAACGGCCAAGAGTGGATCGGCCGGAATCTTAGCGGTTCAGACGACGTGGCCGAGATGCTGGCCCAAAAAGAATCATCGGCGGTAACGCCCTGGCCCGATCGCGTCAAACGCATAACCGGATCAGCCAGGGCGCGCCGCTTTCCGTGGGTGGTGTCGGTGGGATTTCCAACCAATGTCGGCCAGGCCGCGATGATGACTCACTTGACCTTGGGCGGGATCTTCAGCGGCCTTTCTCTCCTGGCAGGAATCGCGATCGCGTGGATGCTGTCCGGTCGCATTATTGGACCATTGCAGCAATTGCAACGCGATGCACTCTCGCTCGCGAGCGGCGATCTTACCCACCGAACCACGTTGAAGACAGACGACGAGGTCGGCAACCTCGCCGAGGCATTCAACCGCATGGCGGCGTCCATAGAACGGCGGCAATTCGAATTGCAGGAGTCCAAAAACACGCTTGCCGCGGTCATCGATGCATCGCCGGTAGGCATCGTTTGTTCCGATCTCGAACGCCGGATCGTCCTCTGGAATCCCGCAGCAGAGAAGCTCTACGGATATAGCGCTGCGGAAGCGATCGGCACGGCTGTTCAGATCGTGCCCTCCGAGGGACAGGGGGAATCCCTCGAAATGTACCGCCGTGCGCGGAATGGCGAGGCTATTCGCAACGAAGAAGTATTGCGGCAGCGTAAGGATGGGTCCTTGGTGCATGTCAGGGTTGCGGCGGCTCCGATGTATAGTCCCGAAGGCGCGATCCGAGGCGTTGCCTGGGCGCATCAGGACATCACGGAGCGGAAAAAAGCTCAGGCGCAACTAGAACGGCTCGCGCATTTCGACCCGCTCACTGGCCTTCCCAACCGGTTGTCGCTGCAGAAAGTCCTCGGCCGGTTACTCGCCGGCAAGGGCTCGAAGCGGCCGATTTCGGTCGCGCTGTTCGATCTCGACAGCTTCAAAGATGTCAACGACACGCTCGGTCACTCGGTTGGCGATCAGCTCCTGGTCGAGGTCGGCCAGCGATTCATCGAAGCCACCAGCGCGCGCGCCAATGTTCAGGTGTTCCGGCTCGGCGGCGATGAGTTCGTTTTGGTTGTTCCCGAATGTGGCGATCCACGCGTGATCGGCGAGATCGTCGACGCAGTGCTCGATCGGCTGGCACGGAATTTCGAGATCAACGAGCACTCCGTACGCGCCGGCGGCAGCGCCGGTATCGCGATCGCGCCGACTGACGGGACGACCGTCGACGAACTGCTCGCCAATGCGGATCTCGCGCTGTACCAGGCAAAATCGAATGGCGGCCGCGCGCGCCGCTTTTTTCTGCCCGTACATCGCGCGCAAGTTCAGGCGCGCCGCGCACTCGATCTCGAATTGACTCGCGCCTACTCGCAAAAAGAGCTTGAGATCTATTTCCAACCCGAGATCCGTCTCATCGACGGCGCTGTTGTCGGCGCGGAGGCGTTGCTGCGCTGGCGACATCCCGAGCGCGGCATCCTCATGCCGGGCGCATTCATTGACACGCTTGCGACCAACGCCGTCGCATTCGACGTCGGCAGGTGGATCATTCTTACCGCCTGTCACAAGGCAGCTTCCTGGCGCGGGATGGGACTATCGCCCGGACGAATCGGCATCAATGTTTTCCCGCCGCAATTCCAGGGCGATGTGCTTTTGAAGGCGATCGACGACGCGCTGCACGAGACCAATTTGCCGCCGGAAAGCATCGAGCTCGAAATCACCGAAAACAGCACTCTCAATTACGAGGGCGCTGCCGAGACGCTGCAAAAGTTGCACGAAAAACGCGTCAGCATTGCGTTTCGATGATTTCGGGACCGGTTATGCGTCGCTGAGTTATCTGACCCGATTTCCGCTCTCAAGGATCAAAATCGATCGTAGCTTCGTGCGCAAAATTATTGACGACACCGACGCCGCCGCCATCGTACGTTCATTGATCGTGATGGCACACAATCTCGGGCTTAAGGTGATCGCCGAAGGCGTCGAGACGCAAGCACAAGCCGAGTTTCTGCTCGGCGAAGGCTGCGAGGAAGCGCAGGGTTTTCTCTACGGCGAGCCGCTCTCTGCAGTCGATTTTGAAAAATATTTGCGAGCGCGCCAGCTCACCAACAAAACGCCGCGTTGGCGACGCCGATCCAGAGGCGCCGCGCCCGGGCGGCGCATGCCGCGATCCTCTGCGCGCTGACGGTCAAAATAGATAATTCCTGGCCGAGAGCAATCGACCGCATGAAAAGCC
>JBKPIZ010000451.1:0-1927 GCA_046730495.1 Pseudomonadota bacterium | reverse complement strand
CCATAAATTAAAGCGGCGCGAGTTCATCACTCTGCTCGGCGGTGCGGCCGTGGCTTGGCCGCTCGCGGCGCGGGCGCAGCAGACGGCGATGCCGGTGATCGGGTTTCTCAACGCCGCGTCACTCGAAACCGAAGTGCGTGGGCTAGCCGAGTTCCGCAAGGGCCTGAGCGAGATCGGCTATGTCGAAGGCCAAAACGTAATGATTGTCTACCGATCGGCCGAGGGGCAGGCTGATCGGCTTCCCGCACTCGCTGCCGATATGGTCCAACGCAGAGTGGCGGTCATTGCTACAATGGCCAACAACGCGGCGGTAACTGCCAAGGCGACAACAACTACGATTCCAATTGTTTTCACTGTCGGCGGCGATCCGATCAAGATGGGCCTCGTCGACAGTCTGAACCGGCCCGGCGGCAATATCACCGGCGTGAGCTTTCTTTCAAGCGACATAATAGCGAAAATGCTTGAGGCGCTGCACGAGCTGATGCCGAAAGCCGCACGAATTGCCGCGCTGGTGAACCCGACCAATCAAAATGCCGCTGTGGACACCAAAGAGGCAGAGGCGGCCGCCCGCACCCTTAGGCTGGAACTCCAAGTCTTGAAGGCAAGCAACGCGCGCGAGATAGACGACGCTTTCGTGCACCTGGTGGAACAGAGTGCCGCAGCGCTTCTCATAGAAGGTGATCCGTTCTTCATAGGCCGGATGAAACAACTCGTCGTGCTGACAGTGCGCCGTGCGATACCGGCAATCTACCAAAGTCGCGATTTCCCCGACGGCGGCGGGCTGATGAGCTATGGAGCCAGTCGTGCGGATGCATTGCGCCTCGCCGGCGGCTACACCGGCCGAATCCTCAGGGGCGAGAGACCGACCGAGCTGCCGGTTCAGTTGGCCACGAAACTGGAGCTGGTTGTGAACCTCAATACCGCTAAGGCGCTCGGTATCACGGTGCCTTCGTCACTGCTTGCCCGCGCCGACGAGGTGATCGAATAAACGATCGAATGTCTGCTTTTGGCACAAAGCGGACGTTCAGTGAGCGTCAGCCAATGTCCGCTTTTGGGGAAATAGCGGACATTGGCAAAACCATAAGCCGGGGAGAAATTAGGATGTCAAATTCTTACGCAGTGGTTTCGGCCCTGATTTTTGCTCTAGTGGCAGTCGCGCACGTCCTGAGGCTGGTTAACCGGTGGACAGTGGCGATTGGGCCATACAACGTGTCGATGAATATATCGTGGGCTGCCCTCGTCGTTTCTGCTCTGCTCGCAATTTGGGGCTTAATGCAAATACCGCAGTAGCGGCAGCTCATAGAAATACAGATGAACAGCGCAGACGGGTGCGCTTACTGAGCGTCAACTCGCTTATTCGCCCACGCACTGAACCCTACAATGCACAGACCCAGCACCGCGAAGACAGCAACATTAAACAGTGCATCAATCATGTTTCCCTCCATTGAAAGCAGATTGTAGGGATTGATCTGTTTGGCTTGGGAGATATTCCCAGTCGCTGAACAGCGCCAGTGACGACCATCACAGTTTGGTGCTTTTGATTGGCGACCCTCTCGTGGCTGGGCGCAAACAGCGAGGCCGAATGTCCGCTTTACCGCCAAGAGCGGACATCGGTCGCGATGCGGCGAAACGGAAACACGCTCAGCTGCCGCTGTTGGCTTCAAGAAAAGCAATGATTTTGGCGCGCTCCTCAGCGGAGGTGAGGCCGCCATACGGCTTCATCTTGTTACCGGGCACCACTTGGTCGGGATTAGCGATGAAGCGATCAAGCGTCGCCTTATCCCATGTCAAATCGGCATCCTTCATGGCACTTGAATAGCCATAGTCTGGAACTGACCCCGCCTTGCGGCCGATGATGTTGTGTAAGTTTGGCCCAAGGCGGTTGTCGCCTTCCTTCAGGGTATGGCAGGTGCGGCAGACATTATTG
>JBKPIZ010000450.1:0-7489 GCA_046730495.1 Pseudomonadota bacterium | reverse complement strand
TTGCGACGTCTGAATGTCTTTCTTTGCGATCCCGGCGTCTGTGAGCGCTGCTATGACGTTGACCATCAGTTTTGCGTTGGTATCGCTGGCCTCTTTGGCAGTTTTGGCGCTGGTGCTGACGCCGCTTCTGATGCGGGCATAGTCCGGCGCCCCGGTCACACTGCCGTCGCCGACAACCACCACCCGCGCTTGGGCCACAGATTTGGGCTCCGCTGTCTGAGCCTGTGCGGTTGCGGCCAATAGCTCAGCGGCGAGCAAAACAACAAGCGCCAAAGACTTTCCTGCGCGGACTGCGAATCCGGATGCGGTCATGTTGGAATCCTCTCTTACGAATCGATTGCAGGTTAGGGAAGATCAATTTTAAGCAGAACAATGGCTGCGGATGGTTCGAGGCCGTAGCGCCGTTCGAGAACGCTTCAGCTCGCCAGCATTGACGGCGACGGCACGAGTGGATTGAGCGCGTCGTGGATCACGCGCCCGAGCGTCGAGATCTGGTAGGGCTTGCGCAAAACCGGGAATTCGGGATCGGCGTCGAATACCTTGGTGTAGCCGGTGGTGAGCACCACCGGAATCCGCGGGTAGCGTTCGGCGAGCGTGCGCGCCAGCGCCAAACCGTCGGCCGGGCCGGGCAGCACTACGTCGCTAAAGACGAGATCGATGTGCTTGCCCGCGGCGAAGACGTCGAGCGCGGCCGCGGCCGTTTCCACCTCGATGGCGCGGTAGCCAAGCTGTTCGAGCAACGAGACCGCCACCCGCCGGACGTCGGCATTGTCCTCAACGACCAGAATGGTGCGCCGGTCGAGCGCGGCATAGTCGGCGTCGTCCGGCGGCAGCGGCGCCGCCAGCGCGGCGTGACTGCGCGGCAGATACACCATCACTTTGGTGCCGCGGCCGACCTCGCTGGTGATCGCGACCGTCCCGTCCGAGCGGCGGGCGAAGCCGTAAACCTGCGACAGGCCGAGCCCGGTGCCCTTGTTCGGCGCCTTGGTGGTGAAGAACGGCTCGACCACGCGGGACACGAGGTCGGGCGGAATACCGCTGCCGGTGTCGGCAACGCTGAGCGCGACGAAATCGCCGGCGATGTCTTCCGGCAAGTCGCCGGAATGGACATGAACGTTGTCCGCCGCGATCGTGATCCGCCCGCCCTCGGGCATGGCATCGCGCGCATTGACCGCGAGGTTGACCAGCGCCAGTTCAAGCTCGGATTTGTCGACGCAAATCGGCCAGGTCGACTTCGGCACGTCGATCTGGAACTGGATGTTGACGTGCATGGAGCCCGCCAGCACATCGCGGATGGCCGCAATAGCCTCTGCGGGATTGATCACGGTCGGGCTCAGCGGCAGCGTGCGCGAGAATGACAGCAACTGCCGCGTGAGGTTCTCCCCGCGCGCCGCCGCCATTTCGATCGCCTGCAAAGCGCGGGCGTCCTTGGCGTCCTTCAGTCGCTTTTTCAAGCTCTGGGCATGGCCGCTGACGATCATCAACAGATTGTTGAAGTCGTGGGCGACGCCGCCGGTCAATTGGCCGATCGCATCCATCTTCTGCAGATGCGCGGTCTGGCGTTGCGCGCGCTCGAGCGCGGCGGCGGCTTCCTTCTCGGCGGTCACGTGGCGGCCGGCGACATAGAGCAAGCCCTTGCTGGCAGTCATGGTCCACTGCAGCCAGCGCCACGATCCGTCCTTGTGCCGGAAACGGTTTTCCATGCGCACGGTTGTCGCCCCGTGCGCGAGCTGGGCGCGACCGGCAATCGAGGCCGGCGCGTCCTCGGGATGGCGCAGTTCACTCACATGCATTGATTTGATTTCGTCTTCGCTCCAGCCAAGAAGCCGCGTCCAGGCCGGATTGATGGACAGGAAATAGCCCTCGAAATTCGACACCGCGAGCAGGTCTTCCGAGACGTTCCAGATGCGATCACGCTCGAGCGTGCGGCGTTCGACTTCCTCCTCGAGCCGTTCGCTGAGCATGCGCAGTTCGGCCTGGATGCTCAGGCGCGCCTGCTCGGCGCGCATGCGCTCGATGGCGAAGCCGAGCTGCCGCGCCAGCGTCAGCGCGAGCTCCATCGCCTCGCCGTCGAACGCTCGCGGCGTGCTGTAATAGACCATGAATTCGCCGACCAGCCGGCCCTCGGCCATCAGCGGAACGAAAGCGAGCGCGCCGACGCCTTCTTGCTTGACGATGGTCTTGAGCGGCGTCTCGAGTTCGGCGCGATCGATGTCGGCTATACAGACCGGTTCGGGATTGGCGTGGTCGAGCGTCCACGGCGAATGCCCGGTGGTGGCGCGGCGATAGCCTTCCGACAAGCCGCGCCAAGCGACGAAACGCATCACGCCGTCGGAATCGCAGCGCAGGATGGAGGCGCGGCTGCAGTGCATCGCGTCCATGATCGCGTCGAGCGCCGCCTCATAGATATCTTTGATCGACTCGGCGCGATAAAGCCGATTGGTGAAGCGATAGAGCGCCGCCTGTTCGTCGGCGCGCCTGCTCACGACCGCTTCCGCGCGCTTGCGCGCCGTCACATCGCGGGCGATTTTCGAAGCGCCGACGGTCGTGCCGTGTTCGTCCCGCATCGGCGATACGGTGAGCGAAACGTCAACCAGCCGGCCGTCCTTGCAGCACCGAATGGTCTCGTAATGCTCGATGCGCGCGCCTGCCTTGATGTGCGCCAAGAACTGCGCTTCCTCGCCCTTAAGATGATCGGGAATGATCGTGGTAATCGGCTTGCCGATCATTTCTTCGGCGGAATATCCCAACAGGCGCTCGGCGCCCGGGTTCCAGCTGACGATGCGCCCGGTGAGATCCTCGCTGATGATTGGGTCGTCGGACGACTCCACGATGCTGGCAAGCTGCCGGCGCGCCTCTTCGCCGCTGCGTTGATCGGTGACGTCGAGAAGCGAAGCGATCCAGCCTTCGATGTTGTCGTCGGCGTCGCGTTCGGGCCGATAAGCGATGGCGAGCCTGCGCATGCCGCTGTGCGGAAATTCCAGGTCGCATTCAAAGTCGACCGATTCTCCTTTCAACACAGTATCGATATAGGGCTGCAGGGTGCGCAGACCACGCGGGCCAATCACTTCGTCGATGCTTTTGCCAATGACTTCGTCGCGCTCGCGAGCGATGAGATGCGCATAGGCCTCGCTGACGAAGCGGTAGCGCAGATCACGCCCGCAGCGCACCAGCATGAACGGCGTGCGATTGATGACCGATTGCAGCTCCGCCTCGCTGGCGCGCAGAGCCTCCTCCGCACGCTTGCGCTCGGTCAGTTCCTGGAAGCTGCAAACTGCGCCGTCGATGCGTCCTTCCGCATCCTTCAGCGGTGCGACGTTCATTAGGACCGGCATCAGCGAGCCGTCGGGCCGCTCGATCAACAGTTCCTGGCTGCGTACCGGCACGCCGCTGCGCAACACCACCGCGACCGGGCTGGCGGCGAATGGCATCGGCACGCCTTGCGCCGTGTAACGGCGGAATTTCGTTCCTGAGAATTCGCCGATGTCGCCGAGTTGCGGCGCCCGCCCCCACAGTTCGACCGCGCGCTTGTTGTACCGAAGGAGCGCGCCATCGGCGCGGCAGACACAAAAGCCGGTCGGAATCGCATCCAGCGCGCTTTGGTCGATAGCGCTAAAGGCTTCGCAGCCCTGCTTTGTCGAGGCGATCTTTGAGCCCTGACTACGCATCTTTACGCTTCCCCGCACCAGGCGGAACATCGCGGACTTGGAAAGTTCCGCGAATTTCAACGACTTGCCGGCGTCGCCCGGCAGTGCAGCCTTGATCCGGCTGAGACAATTTCATGCCAAGGTTAAAGCCTCGCCCGCCCTGTGGGCCAGCATTTAGTTGCACCGTGCCGGCGACGGCGGTGCCGCGGCCCGGCGATGTTCATCGACAGCGTAGCGCGTGCGGCCGGCCCCGTCTGTCACACACCGCATGCTGTGCAACAAACATGGCGATTTTTCCGACAATTCACGGCAAACCGGCATTGCCCGTCTGCGTTTCGGGATTTGCCCCGCCATACTATTGACGGCCGATCTAACGCGGGGGATGAAGACGCGAAACAGCGAACCCGATGGCCGAAGAGGAAAAACCCAAACCGCCACACACCTTGGCCGATCATCTCTATGGCCGGGAGGTGGCGCATCTGCATGGCGATGACGCCGATCACGACCACGATTTCGACGATGACGGTCCGGCAGAAAACAATCCGTTGTGGCAGCAAGACAATGTCGCGCTGACCACCGTTGGCATCGATATCGGCTCTTCCGGCACGCAAGTCATCTTCTCGCGGGTGCATTTGCGGCGCCTCGCCGAGGATCTGACCAGCCGTTATTACGTCGTCGCGCGCGAGACGTTGTTTCAATCGCAGGTGGCGCTCACGCCGTATCAGAGCGAGGAGCGCATCGACGACTTAAAGCTCGGCGCGATCATCGACGACGCCTATGTCGCGGCGGGACTGCCGCCCGAGGCGATCGATACCGGCGTCGTTATCCTCACCGGCGAGGCGCTGCGGCGCGAGAATGCGCAAAGGATCGCGGCGATCCTGTCGGAGAAAGCCGGCGAGTTCGTCACCGCCACTGCCGGCCATCACATGGAGGCGATGCTCGCCGCCTATGGCTCCGGCGCGGCGCGCGTATCGAGCGATCAGTCAAAGCGCATTCTCAACGTCGATATCGGCGGCGGCACCACCAAGCTCGGCCTCGTCGAAAACGGCAAAGTCATCGCCACCGCCGCGATCCATATCGGCGGGCGGCTGCAGGTGGTCGAACAAGGCCGGGTCGCGCGGCTCGATCCGGCCGGAAAACATCACGCCGCGCGCGCCGGTTTCGCGTGGCAACGCGGCGACATTGTCGACGTCGCCGGCTTGCAGAAAGTCGCCGACGCGATGGCCGATGCGCTGGTCGTGGCCATCCGCACGCGACCTCTGCCGCCCGACATCTCCCGGCTTTATCTGACCGATCCGATCGCCGATCTCGATCGCATCGACGCAGTGATGTTTTCCGGTGGTGTCGCCGAGTATGTCTATGAGCGCGAAGATCGCGATTTCGGCGATCTCGGCCGCCACCTCGGCCGCGCTATTCGCGCGCGCATGGACGGCGGCGCCTTGCCCTGGCCGGTGCTGCCGGCCGGCGAATGCATTCGCGCCACTGCGCTCGGCGCCTCCGAATACAGCGTGCAGCTTTCCGGCAATACCAGCTACATTTCCGCGCCCGGCAAATTATTGCCGCGCCGCAATTTGCAGGTACTGCAGCCGCCATTTGTCTGTGCCGAGTGGATCGATCCGGACGAGCTCGCCCGCGCGATCCGCAATCACATCACCGCTTTCGACCTCGACGACACCGACGGCGACATTGCGCTTGCTTTGCGCTGGAGCGGGCCACCGTCCCACCCCCGGCTCGCGGCTTTCGCCGAAGGCATCAAGCGCGGTCTCGCCGAGCGAATCGTCAAACGCTTGCCGCTTTACATCATGCTGGACGGCGATATCGCGCACACGCTCGGGCATCTCCTTCGCGACGAATGCCACATTGGCGGCGACCTGCTGGTCATCGACGGCGTCGTGCTGTGGAACTTCGACTATATCGATCTCGGCCGCATTCGCATGCCGTCCTACACCGTGCCGGTCACCATCAAATCGCTGGTGTTCAGCGAAGATCCGCGCGGTCCACGGCCGCGCCAGCGGCTGCACCACCGCGAGCACGATCACGCGCACGTCCATGATCATGACCGTGAACATTCGCACGCGCACGAGCACGACCCGGCGCACAGCCAGGCGCACAGTCACGCTCATGCGCATCACAAGCACAGGACCTAGAGCTATCTGGATTTTGCAGCCGATCTGCGCGATTTTAGATCAACACATATAAGGAATGCCCAATGGCCGAGACTGCCAAAAAGAATGCGCTCGTTTCCGACGAACTGGCTAACAAGTTCAAGACTGAGAAGGAAACGCCGTACACGCGTTGGGTCAAGGCCGAAGGGCTCGATATCATTCCGTCATTTTATGTGCGCAATCTGCGTACGGTGGCGCTCAACCCGTGGGCGCGTCGCGGCGGCAGCGCCGTTTTTCTCAACCACGACGCCTCGCGTACCTCGAACGACTGTTACGTGATGGAGATTCCGCCGGGTAAGAGTCTGGCGCCGCACCGGCAATTGTACGAAGAGATGGTTCTCGTGCTCAGCGGCCGCGGCTCGACCACGGTGTGGAACGATGCCGGCGCGCGGATCACGTTCGAATGGAAAGACGGCGCGCTGTTTGCGATTCCGCTGAATTGTCAGCATCAGCATTTCAACGGATCGGGGCGCGAGCCGGCGCGCTACGTCGCGGTGACCAACGCGCCGCCGGTCATCAATCTCTACGAAGACCTCGATTTCATTTTCAACACCAAATACGACTTCAAGGACCGTTTTGCCGGCGAGCCCGATTATTTCTCCTCCAAAGGCGAGCAGAAGGGCTTTTTGCTGACCACGAATTTCGTGCCCGATGCGGTCAACATTCCGCTGATCACCGCGACCGAGCGCGGCGCCGGCGGCGGCCATATCCGCTTCAACATGGCCAAGGGCTCGATGAACAGCCACATCTCGCAGTTTCCGATCGGCACCTACAAGAAGGGTCACGCGCACGGGCCGGGCGCGCATGTCATCGTGCTCTCGGGCGACGGCTATTCGTTGATGTGGCCCGAAGGCGAGGAGCCGCAGCGCTACGATTGGGAGGTCGGCACGCTGATCGTGCCACCGAACATGTGGTTTCATCAGCACTTCAACGCCGGAGCGACGCCGGCGCGTTACCTCGCTTTCAAGCATGAGGGTGTCGCCATCCGTAACGTCCAAGGCGTGCCGAAGGCGTGGATCAGCCGGCGCACCGGCGGCGACCAGATTGATTACATCGATGAGAAACCGGAAATCCGCCGCATCTTCGCGGCCGAACTCGCCAAGCACGGCATCGCGCCGCGCATGGACACAGCTTATGCCAAGGAAATGGCCGAGCTCGGCATCAAGACGGCGTAGCGTCATCGCCGCCGCGCATACTCGTTCGAGACGACTTGAGAAAGCGACATGGCCGAGACCTCGACCAATGCCGACACGCCGTTCTGGCGCTTTTCGCTGAACTTCTATCGGCAGGCCGGCGTCGCCGAAGCCTGCATCGCGCTGCAGGACGATTGCGGCGTCGACGTCAATCTCATGCTGTTTCTGTTGTGGCTGGCGGCAAACGGGCGGCAATTGTCGGTCGATAAAATAAAAGAGCTGGACCAAGCGGTTCACAGCTGGCGCGATCTTACTATCATTCCGATCCGCGAAATCCGCCGCAGACTCAAAGCCGCGCCGACCTTGGTCGAAGCCGGCAAGCAGGAGGCGTTGCGCACCAAAGTCAAAGCGATTGAACTCGAAGCTGAACGCCTGCAGCAGGAAGCGCTCTATGCCCGCAGCCGCACCGGCCCCCGCGGCAGCGAGGCACCTCCGCCGGCCGCAGCGCGGGCGAACCTTGCCGCCTATGAGCACCTTCTTGGTG
>JBKPIZ010000449.1:0-14624 GCA_046730495.1 Pseudomonadota bacterium | reverse complement strand
TGGCCTTTTGGCCGGTCGATCGGCGGGTCGGCAATGTCAGAAACGACAGCCCGGATCTGTTCGCACCCTTAAGCGGCGCGCAAAATCGACCCTGAAGGGCAATAAACAAATCCTGCCAATGCGTTCGGTCCGTTCATGACTCGCGTCATAATGCCTTCATGGAGAGGAGTTGCACGGCTCTCCGACGGCCTATATCGTCTGGAACTTGCGAAAAGGCTAAAGGAAGGTCTCCGACGGCCTTCGTGCCGCCAGGGGACAGGGGAGAATTCCCGCGACACCGGGTCGCCGGGGAACATCTCTGCAATTACTGTAGTTGCTCGTTTCGAACCTTCGGGGTGAACCGCGGCCAAGCCCCGAATGCCGGTCGGGAGGAAATATTGCGGTTTTCTACCAGCCTTCGCGAGCTGATCGGCAAGCGCGATTTTTATGCGGGCGGCTTGATGCTTTTGTTGGGCCTCGGCATCGCACTCAAAGGCTCGACCTATCGCGGCGGCACACTGATGCACATGGGGCCGGGCTTTTTGCCGACGGCGCTAGGCATCCTGCTGGCCCTGCTTGGGATCGCCATCGCCGCCGCAAGCCTGTCTCCGGAACCGGACGATCATGTCGTTGGCGGACACGGCGCAGGCCAGAGCATCTTGCCGGAACAACCACAATGGTGGGCTTGGTTCTGCATTCTCATGAGCCCGGTGGCGTTCATTTTCTTTGGCCGCTATTTCGGCATGGCGCCCGGAACTTTTGCCTGCGTGTTCATCGCCGCTCTTGGCGATAAGACATCGACTTGGAAGGGCACGATCATTCTCGCCACCGTGGTGACGATCTTCGGCGTGTCTCTCTTTTCCTACTTCCTTCAGGTACCGATGCCGATCCTGACGTGGAGGGGCGAGCTTTGATTGAACAAGCGCTATCCGGGCTCTGGTACGGCTTCGGCGTCGCTTTCGAGCCGCACAACATCATGTGGTGTTTCATCGGCGTGCTCGTCGGCAACATGGTCGGCGTGCTGCCCGGCATGGGCCCGCTCGCCACGATCTCGATCTTGCTGCCACTGACCTTCGGCATGAAACCCGTCGGCGCCATCCTGATGCTGGGTGGCGTGATGTATGGCGCGCAGTATGGCGGGGCGATCTGCTCCATTCTCCTCAATTTGCCGTGCCATCCACCGCATGCGGTGACGTGTCTCGACGGCTTCCCAATGACCAAACAGGGACGCGGCGGCGTAGCGCTCGGCCTCACTGTATTTGCGTCATTCGTCGGCGCCTCCTGGGGGATCACCGAAATGATCTTCCTGTCGCCGATTCTGGTGAAAGTGGCGCTGCAATTTGGTCCCGCCGAAGTTTGCTCCCTGATGCTGTTGGGCCTGCTAGCCGGCTCGACGCTGGCGCGCGGGTCGCCGATCAAGGGCGTCGCCATGACCGTGCTCGGCCTGTTCCTCGGTTCGGTCGGCACCGATCTCGAAACCGGTTCGGAGCGCTACACTTTCGGCATGACCGAGCTCGATGACGGTATCGAGCTGATCGCGCTGGCGCTCGGCTTGTTCGGCATCGCCGAATTCATGAACAGCGTCAACCAGGTCGCGCCGATCAATACCAAGTACACCAATGTCGGCATCAAGGACATGCGCCCGACCAAGGCCGACATGAAACGAGCATTCTTCCCGATGTGGCGCGGCACGATTGTCGGCAGCCTTTGCGCGCTCATTCCAGGAACCGGCCCGACCATCGCTTCTTTCGTCGCCTATGCGACGGAAAAGAAAATCTCCAGACATCCGGAAAAGTTCGGCACCGGCCTGATCGAAGGCGTGGTCTGCCCCGAAGCTTCGACGCACTCTTCAGTGCAAGGCGATTTCATTCCGACGATGAGCTTGGGGATTCCCGGCGATGCGGTGATGGCGCTTCTGCTCGGCGCGCTGATGATCCAAGGCATCGTGCCCGGCCCGCAGCTGATCACGCAGCATCCGGACATTTTCTGGGGCCTGGTCGCGAGTTTCTGGATCGGCAACATCATGCTGGTGCTGCTCAACGTGCCGCTGATCGGCATCTGGGTGAAGATGCTCGCGATCCCGTATCGCTACCTTTACCCGAGCGCGATGTTCTTCGTCTGCATTGGCGTCTATGCCGCCAACAACGACTTCTTCCAGGTTGGCGAAGTGGCGGTGATCGGGCTTTTCGGCTATGTGCTGCTGCGGCTTGGCTTCCATCCCGCACCGATCCTACTCGGCTTCGTGCTCGGTCCGCGCTTCGAAGAGAATTTCCGCCGCGCCATGCTGATTTCACGCGGCGACATCTTTGTCTTCGTCGAGCGGCCGATCAGCGCGGTATTCGTCGCGCTATGCGTGATCCTGATCGGATCGCAAATCTATTTCCGGTTGCGCGGCTCAAAGGCCGATCTCGAACCGGCGGCCGAGAACGTCGTGGGCGGCGAAGCTCCAACCGCCGCGCTCGCCGCGCAACGCGTGCCGGCGACACCGGCGGAGTAATCTCCGCTCATTCCCTCGCAAGTGGAAATCCGGGATGGGTCCCCGCTTTTGCGGCGACGAGCGGATCTACAGATCCGCGCCGATCAACAAACTAAAGACTTAGCGCAATCCGCGCTTGAGCACGCGGCCAAGCCGATCCGAGAATGAGCGGGCATCGGCGGGGCGATCGCCGTCCAGCAGACGCGCCTCCTCATAGAGAAGATGCGCGGCATCCTCCTTGAAAGCGCGGTCGGCCTCGCCAAGCGCAGCAAGCGCCGCGATCAGCTCGTGCCGCGGATTGACCTCGAGCACCGGTTTCGATGCCGAAGTCAAGCGGCCAGCACCGGCCAGGAGCCGCTCGAGAGCGCGATCCGGCCCTTTGTCCGGAGCCACCAAACAGACCGCGCTGGCGGTGAGGCGGTCCGAGGCGCGCACCTCCGCGACCGCTTCCCCAAGCGTCGATTTGAGGAAGGCAAGGAAATCCTTCACAGGCTCTGAAATAACCGGCGCCGCCGTTTGCGCGGCATCAAGATGGGAAATAAGCGTGAGGTCGGCAGCGCCTTGCGTTACCGACTTGAATGGCTTGCCGTCAAAACCTTCGCTCGGCACGACCCAAAACGTATCGACCGGATCGGTCAACAGCAGCACCTCGATGCCGCGAGTGCGGAAACCTTCCAGATGCGGCGACGATCTAAGCCGCGCGAGATCGTCGCCGGCAATATAGTAGATCGCGGTCTGATTGGGCCGCAGTGACGCCACATAGTCCGTCAGGCTTCGCCAGGCATCGGACGCCGTCGTCTTGAAGCGGGCAAGCTTTAGCAGCGCGTCGCGGCGATCGAAGTCCTCATAGAGGCCCTCTTTGATCACGGCGCCGAACACCTCCCAGATATTGGCGTAATTTTGCGGCTCCTTCTCCGCAAGCCGCTCCAGCTCGTTGAACACGCGGCTCGTTACGCCCTTTTTGATCGTAGCCAGTAGCGGGCTTTCCTGGATCTTTTCACGCGATACGTTGAGTGGCAGATCCGCGCTGTCGACCACGCCACGCACGAAACGCAAATAGCGCGGCAGGATTTCTGCGCCGTCGGTGATGAAAACGCGCTTGACATAGAGCTTGATGCGGCCCGCGCGATCGGGATCGAACAGATCGAACGGTCGCGAGCTCGGAACGAATAAAAGCGCAGCGTAGTCCTGTCGTCCTTCGGCACGGAAATGAACGGTCAATGCCGGTTCGTCGAAGGCGCCCGCCACGCTGCGATAGAAATCGGTGTACTCAGCGGGCGCGACCTCCGATTTGGGCTTCGCCCATAGCGCCGCGCCGTCGGTGATTTCGACCGGCGCGGCTCCGGCCTTCTCAACGATTGCAATCGGAACCGGTACATGTCCGGACTGTTCCTTGATCAATCGCTCGACGGTGGCGCGCGCGGTATAGCTCTTCGCCTCGTCGGTAAGATGCAACACAACGCGAGTGCCGCGGCGTGGGGCCACCGCGCCGGCGGCCGGAGTGACTGAGAAATCGCCCTTGCCGTCCGATGACCACAGCCACGCCTCGTCCGCGCCGGCGCGGCGCGAAATGACCTCGACGCGTTCGGCGACCATAAAGGCCGAATAGAAGCCGACGCCGAAGCGACCGATCAGCACCTGTCCCTCGGCGCCCTGCCCGCTTTGCCCGGCTTCTATGCGGTCCAGAAAGGCTTTGGTGCCGGAGCGCGCAATCGTGCCGAGCGCATCGATCAGCTCGTCGCGATTCATGCCGATGCCGTTGTCTTCAACGGCGAGCTCCCGCCCGGTGGCATCGAGCGCGACGGTGATACGCGGCTTGGGGTCGTCGCCGAGGAGCGATGGCGTGGCGATCGATTCGTAGCGCAGCCGCTCGCAGGCATCGGCGGCGTTCGCGATCAACTCGCGCAAGAACACCGATTTGTCCGAATAGACCGAGTGCACCATCAGGTGCAAAAGCTTGGCGACGTCCGCCTCGAACGGACGGCGTTCTGATTGCGCGCTCTCGGCCGTTTCCGCGTCAGCCACGGTTCTACCCCCGGCAGGTTTGCAATTGGCCGGTTTCGAGATGGCGAGAAAAAGTCAGGGATTCAAGCCCCTGAATAAGGACCCGCGAAATTGTACCCCGGCGGCGGGAGCACCTTGGTGCTGACCGCGGAATTCCCGGCCCATGGCCAGTGTGGCGCGCACCAAATAATCGTCATACGATTTGGAAGGCGCTGTCTCTGGAGAATGTGCATGAGGCGTCGAGAGCTGCTTATTGCCGTGGTCGGAACTAGCCTCGCGGTGTGGCCGCTGAGCGCCCTAGGGCAAGCGGAAAAGACGCTGACCTGGCCGGCACGCCCGGTAAAGCTCATTGTGGGTTTCGCGCCTGGCGGTCCGACTGATCTGGTCGCGCGTCTGGTCGCCCAAAAACTGACCGAACAAACCGGCAAAAACTTCTTTGTCGAGAACGTCTCGGGTGCCGGTGGGAACGTTGGCGCCGTCCGGGCGGCCAAGTCTGCGCCAGATGGCTACACGTTTCTGGTGACTGGCGGCAACATCACGAACAATCAGTATCTGTTCGCGGAGCCGGGCTACGATCCGCTAAAGGACTTCGACGCGGTGACGCTCGCGGCCGCCACTCCCGTGGTGCTCGCCGTCAACCCGTCCGTCCCGGCGACGACAGTCAAAGAGCTGGTCGCGTGGATCCGCGCTAATCCAGGCAAGGAGAGCTACGCTTCGCCCGGCACCGGCACGCCGCCGCAATTGGTTGGCGCGCTGTTCCAGCATGCGTTGCAGCTCGATCTGGTGCATGTGCCGTTCGATGGCGGCGGCACGGCTGTGCAGGCGACAGTCGGGGGCCACACGCCAATCTCGTTCGGCGCCACGGCGCCCGCAGTGCCGCTGATCAAAGCCGGTCAGTTACGAGCGTTGGCGGTGACGGGAAAAGAACGATTGCCGGCATTACCGGAAATCCCGACCATGGCTGAGGCGGGATTTCCAGAGGTCGAGGGCACGACATGGACCGCCTTCGTGGCACCCGTCGGTACGCCCAAGGACATTATTGCCAAGCTTCACGACATCATCGCCACGAGCCTCGTGCACCCCGAGGTGAAGGCGAAGCTTGCGGCCATGGCCTATGTGCCGATTGGCTCCACGCCACGGGAGTGCGCAGAGTTCTTCCAGTCTGAGATGGCAAAGTGGGGACCAGTGATTAAAGAGGCGGGCCTGAAGGCGGAATAAGAACAAAATGGGCCTGCTGTCAGTCCGTATGGCCTGAGCGCCATACGCCGATCAAAAACATCAACGTGCGATGGTGAGACTGATGCTAGACCGGCACGCGCACCGCCGCCCGTAATCCGCCGAGCGGACTGTCGCTGAGCGTGATGTCGCCGCCGTGCGAGCGTGCGATGTCGCGCGCGATCGCCAGACCCAGACCGGTACCGCCTTCATCCTGGTTGCGGGCGTCATCGAGACGCAGGAACGGCTTGAACACGTCCTCGCGCATTTGCGGCGGGATGCCCGGTCCGTCGTCGTCCACCGTTACCGTGAGCCAGCGATGGTCGCGATGGCCGGTGATCGCCACGGTCGAGGCAAAACGCGAGGCATTGCTGACAAGATTGGCCAAGCAGCGCTTGAAGGCAGCCGGCCGCACCGTAACATCGGGCTGGCCGTGGAAATTCACGCTGGCGCGGTGGCCGTGCCGTTCGCTGTCGAGTCTCAACTCCTCGAGCAACGCGGCGATGTCGGTCGGGCTCGGCTGTTCGCCCATGTCGCCGCGGGCAAAGGCCAGATAGGCTTCCAGCATGCCCGCCATCTCGTCGATGTCTTTTTTGATGGCATCGATTTCCGGGCTGTCGCCGAGCAGCGCCAGTTCGAGCTTGAAGCGGGTGAGGATCGTGCGCAGGTCGTGCGATACACCGGCAAGCATGGTGGTGCGCTGTTCGATGGCGCGCTCGATGCGGCTCTTCATTTCGAGGAACGCGGCGGCAGCGCGCCGCACCTCGCGCGCTCCGCGCGGACGGAAGTTCAGCGCCTCGCGGCCCTTGCCGAAGGCTTCGGCGGCATCCGCGAGCCGTACGATCGGGCGAATCTGATTGCGCAAAAACGCGATCGCGATGGCGAGCACCACCAGCGAGGTTGCAACCATCCAGACCAGGAAGATCCAGGAATTCGGGTCGTAGACGTCGGCGCGCTTGGCGAACACGCGCATCACCGTATCGTCCAGCTTGACCCGGATTTCAACGATATTCGATCGCCCGACGGTATCGATCCAGAACGGCAGGCCGATCTGCTTTCTGATCTCGTCGGAGAGCGCGCCATCGAGCTGCGAGAAGAACGGTTTCGGTCCGGGCGGCGGCAATTGCGTGCCGGGGAGGAAGTCGACGACAAGGCCGAGCCGATCTTGGGCAATGCGTTTTAATTGGGCGTGATCGGGGTCTTGCGGAAACGTTTTGTAGGCGTCTATCAGCGTGGCGATTTCCTGGGTCACCGCCGATGACAGATAAGTCGTCACCAGACTCCAGTGCCTCTCCATGAACAGAAACGCCACCACCGACTGCAGCACCACCATCGGCACGATGATGATCAGGAGCGAACGGGCATAAAGCCCTTTTGGCATGAGCGCTTTGATCGCGCGGTTGAGCCGATCCCAAGGACCGGTGATTGGCGCGGTCAGAGCAGCAGCGGCATTGGTAACGGCGCTGGCTGCGGCGATCAGCTGCCCGGCGGCGCTGCGCAATCGTCCGATCCCATCGTCAAGACTGGTCATGAGCCGCTCAAGCCTTTGGGGCGCTCAAATTGGTGGCGTCGGCTCAGGTCGCCGGCACCAAACGATAACCAATGCCACGCACGGTCTGCACGATCAGCGGATTGCCGGGATCGCGTTCAATCTTGCGGCGAAGCCGGTTGACCTGAACGTCCACGGTGCGCTCGCTGACGGGATCGCCATTGCCGGCGAGCGCCTGGCGTGACACCGTCTCGCCAGGACTTGCCGTCAATGTCCGCAGCATGTCGCGCTCGCGGTCGGTCAGCCGGATGACCTCGTCGCCGCGGCGCAACTCACCCCGCGCAAGATGAAACACGAATTGGCCGAAGCGCACCGATTCAGGCGCCGGCGCGCGCGGCGGGCGTGCCCGCTTGAGAATGTTCGCAACCCGCAGCGACAGCTCGCGTGGCTCGAAAGGCTTGGCAAGATAATCATCGGCACCGATTTCCAATCCCATGATCCGGCTTTCCTTCTCGTCGCGCGCTGTCAACATCAAGATCGGCACGGTGGAGGAAGTACGAAGCTTTCGAGCGAAATCGAAGCCGTTTTCGCCGGGCATCATCACATCGAGAATGAGCAAGTCAAAGCTTAGGCCTTCGAGCTTGGCGCGGGCATCGGGCGCATTGTCGGCGGTGGAGACGCGGTAACCCTCGGCACGAAGAAAGCGCGACAGCAGCGCGCGGATACGCCGATCGTCATCAACCACCAGAAGGTGGGGCGCATCATCAGCAGGATCGGGCGCAGACTCTGGCGCCGCGCGTTGCGATGAATCGGCTGATAATATCATTGGCCGCCGTTGCGCGCCCGCGAGCCGTTGGCAAGCGAATCGGAACGTGCGATCAGGCGCAGGACATGCTCGCGGTCTTCCGCATCAATCATGCCGGCGAGGAAGCGGCGCGCCGCATCGCGCGCGCCGGGGCCGAGCTCCGCGATCACGCGCGCAATGCGCGCGGTTTGCAGGGCGGCAAGTTTCAAGGCCAGCGTCTCCCCGGCGGTGCTGACATAGAGCAACCGCTGGCGACGGTCGTTAGCGCCTTCTTTTTGCACGATATAGCCTTCGTCGATCAGCTGCTTGAGCACACGGCCGAGCGATTGCTTCGTGATCTTCAAAACCTCCAGGAGCTCCGCAACCTTCATCCCGGGATTGCGGTTGACGAAGTGCAAGACACGGTGATGCGCGCGGCCGAAGCGGAGTTTCGCCAGCACTTCGTCCGGATCGCCGACAAAATCCCGGTAGGCAAAAAACAACAGTTCGATGAGGTCGAAATAGAGTTCGTCCGCCGTCAGAGCGGCGTCGACCGGCGCGGCGGCTGAACGCGAGCTTCGGATGATGCTGATATTGGCCATTAGGTCAGCTATGTTGACATATTTTGGCGCGATTGTTAAGTTGCCAGCGCAAAATCGTTTCGAAGCCGGATCGCTCCGGGACAGTGCCGCTTTGGCAGTGCCGCAGCTTGTGTATCGCACTTGCCGGCCAATAGCCGCGCAAGCCCGCCATGACCGTCTCAAGAAGCGGCGCAGACCTTAACCGGTCTGCGGTTTCGGTGCAAAAGCCCCATCGCGGCCCGCAGTACGGCGCCCATCGGGCATAACGACGCGAGGGAGGCAATTGCCATGGCAGTGCCCTTCGACCAACGTCCAGACCTGATCTGGTTCGACGGCAAGCTGATACCCACTGCCGAATCCAAAATCAGTGTGCTGACGCACGGGCTGCATTATGCGAGCTGCGTGTTCGAGGGCGAGCGCGCCTATGGCGGCAAGATTTTCAGAGGCACCGAGCACAGCGAGCGGCTGAAGAATTCGGCGCGCATTCTGGATTTCGAGATTCCGTATTCGGTCCCCGAGATCGACGCCGCCAAACAGCTTGTTCTCGACAAGAACAATCAGAAGGATGCTTATGTGCGTCCAATCGCCTGGCGCGGCTCCGAAGCCTTGGGCGTCTCCGCCCAAAACAACAAGATTCACCTCGCCATCGCCACGTTTGAGTGGCCGAGCTATTTCGATCCGGAGCAGCGGCTCAAAGGATTAAAGCTCGATCTTGCGGAGTATCGCCGGCCAGATCCGAAAACCATCCCTGCCCTCGCCAAGGCAGCCGGCCTCTACATGATCTGTACGATCTCCAAGCATCGCGCCGAACAGCGCGGCTATGCCGACGCGATGATGCTCGATTGGCAGGGCCGCGTCGCCGAATGCACCGGCGCCAATATCTTCTTTATCAAAGACGGCAAGATCCATACCCCGATCGCTGACTGCTTCCTTGCTGGCATCACTCGCGCCACCGCGATGCATCTGGCACGCCGGCGCAACATCGAAGTGATCGAGCGGCGCATCATGCCCGAGGAGCTTTCCGGCTTCTCCGAGTGCTTCATCACCGGCACCGCCGCCGAGGTGACCGCCGTTGCCGAGATCGCGCAGTGGAAGTTCACACCGAGCCGCATCACGCAGCAATTGATGAACGACTACACCGCCGAAGTGCAGCCGAAGGGCAAGGCGGCGGCGGCCTAGCGGCGTATCTGCTGAGATTTGAGGTGCCACAAACGCAATGGCCGGACTCGGTCCGGCCATTGACGTCTTGGTCGAGATATCCCTAAGCGGCTATGCGCAGTCACCACGCGTTATCGCTGCGCGCTTGATTTGGCAGCCGCGGCGATACGAGGCCATTCATCCATCTGAATGCGCGCCAATAGCTTATAGCTGCCATTCTCGGGGCGAAAGATCGAGGCCTCGCCCTCTTTTACGTCGAACCAGTCCTTGCCCAGCGCGGCGATGATATTCGGGTAGTGGGTGACGAGAATAGTATTGGTGTCTGCCTGGGGCGGCGTGGCGAGCAGCACCCGAAACGCTTCGGCGCGGCGATTGTTCTCGTTCGGTGACACGACGAGGCCGCCTTCAGTGAGATCCGCCGTCTTTTCGATATCCTTAAAACCCGCAAGCACGGCGGTCTCGTAGCCGCGGTTATATTTGCTGGTATAGACCTTGCCGACCGAGACGCCGACCTGACGCAGCGAATCCCCGAATTGCGTTGCGAGCATTTTGCCCTTGTCGTTCAGATTCCGCTGGGCGGCGATGTTGTCAAAATTGAGCGGGTCAGTATCCGCCTTATCGGGGAAAGTGGCGCCGTGACGAAGAACAATGACAAGGCCGCCGGCCCGCAGCGCTTGCGCGATCTCCTGATCGCTCGCCGCGGCGGGTGACTGGGTAGAGGCGGCGACGGCTAGCATGGCCGACAAACCCATCGCAAGCGCGACGGCGGTGACGGCTCCTCTCAAGAGGTTGAGCATGTTCTACTCCTTCGAAGCGGCTTGTTAATGGCGGCACACGCGGTTTGGACTACGACGCCGCTAACGGCGTCGGCGACGGCGCTGCGGAACGCCGTAAAGTTCGTGTGCTACGAGACTTCCGCCAGCCCGAATTTATTCCCGAATAAAATTGGCCTGCCCTTCACGGCGGAGTGATGTGAGGCTCCGGCAGCATTCGGCCGCGCTCACAAAAGGGTGACCAGATCGGTCAACGCGGCGACTGTGTAATCCGCTGCGTAGCCGAGGGTTTCGGCGTTGCCGCGCAAGAGCCGATACATCTGCGCAGGCCCGATCGGCCCCGTCGGCACGGCAACCCCGCTGCGCCTGATCCAAGCGACCTTGAAGCCGAAATGTTTCGCGCCGGCGACATCGAAACTGTTGGACGAGACGAACAGCACCTCGTCATTCTTCAAGCCGAGCCTCGCCTCGACCAGCGCATAGCATTCCGGATGCGGCTTGAATTTGCGCGCGTCGTCGACGCTGATGGTCGCATCGAGAAAAGCGTCGAGTCCGGAATTCTTGACCAAAGCGGTCAGCATAGCCGTACTGCCGTTTGACAAAATCGCGAGTTGATAGCCGCCGCGGCGCCTGAGAGCGCCGAGCGCTTCCTTGGCTTCGGAAAACGGATCGAGGTCGAGATATTTATCGAGCAGCGGCTTGATAATGCTTTCGTTCGGCTCGACCCCGGCCGCACGCAACGCGAAATCGAGCGACGCCCGCGTTATGAAGTCAAAATCGCGAAAACCCTGCAGCGCCGTCTGCAGCCACGTATATTCAAGCTGCTTGAGCCGCCAGATTTGAGTGATGAGATCGCCCTTGCCGGGACAAAGCTGTTCGGTCTTAGCTTGGACCGAATGCACGTCGTAAAGTGTGCCATAGGCGTCGAAGATTAGCCCTTTGATTGGCATTGACGTCTTTCCTTTGCGGCTCAACAACGCGCCATCGACGTGGCAAGTCATTCACGACAGGCTCGATCGGATTCCGGTTTGAATTCGGAACGTCACTTCGCCAAAACGCTTTTCATGTTCGGCGTTTCGTCCCACCAACAGACTGCCAAGCACTGCGCCAAGCACGCCGAGCGGCAAAGCAACTACGGTCGGGTTCACCAGCGGCCAGAGCGCGTTGGCCCCGAGATAAGCCGGGCCGATGAGCGCGAGACCAACCGACGAGACCAGCCCGAGCGTCATGCCACCAATGACGCCGCCGGTATTGAAGCGCCGCCAGAATAGCGATAGCGCCAGCACCGGAAAATTGGCGCTGGCGGCGATACAGATGGCAAGGATAACCAGCACCGCCACATTGACGCCTTCGGCTAAGATGCCGAGCAGCGTTGCGACAATCCCGACCAGCACAGCGGCGGTGCGCGCGACGATGACTTGCTGGCGCTCTTCGACTTTGCCCTTCTTGACAAGATTGACGTAGAGATCGTTCGCCACCGCGGCTGATGTCGCCAAGGTCAAGCCGGCCACCACGGCCAGGATTGTCGCGACAGCAACTGCTGATACGAAGCCAAGCATGAGCTGCCCGCCGACGGTATCTTTGCCGCCGAGATATTGAGCCAATAGCGGCAAGGTCAGATTACCGCCCGGGTTGCTGACACGCAGCGCGTCAGGCCCGAGGTAATGAACCGCAGCCAAGCCGAAGATTGTCGTGCAAGCAAAGAAGGCGCCGGCGAGAAACATGACCCAGATCACCGAACGTCGCGCTGTCGCATCGGGCACGGTGTAGAATCGGGTCATGACATGCGGCAGCCCAGCGAGTCCAAGCATATAGCCGAGTCCGAGTGAAATCTCGTCGAACGGGTTCTTCAGGAGGTTGCCTGGTAACAGAAAGCTCGGCCCGGCTTTCTGTTCCGCCGAAGCAAACAGAGTGAGCGGGTCGAAGCCCACTCCTGCGACGGCGAGAAACAGGATAATCGCGCCGGCGCCGAGCATGAGCACAGCCTTAATGATTTGCACCCAACTCGTTGCCAGCATGCCGCCGACGGCGACATAGACGATCATACCGACACCAACGAGCATGACCGACACGTTGTAGGGAATTCCAAACAACAACTTTATCAGAATGCCCGCCCCCGCCATTTGCGGGATCAGGTAGGCGAGATTGATAACGATGGTGCCGACGATCGCGGCAGCGAGCGCCGGCGGCTGACGCATCCGGTACATAATGACGTCACCGATCGTATAAGTGCCGGTGTTGCGCAGCGGTTCGGCTATGAGAAGCAGCACAGTGCAAAAGGCGACCAAGGGGCCGACGGCGTAGAGCGCGCCATCCATTCCGTAGAGCGCGGTAAGCCCGGTGAATCCGAGAAACGCCGCCGCCGAGCACCAGTCTCCGGCAAGAGCAAATCCATTCTGCGCAGCAGTGAGACCCCTACCCGCGGCGTAAAAATCGGACGCCGTGCGCGTGCGTCGCGCCGCCCAGGTAGTGATGCCCAGGCTGACGAGAAGGATGAGAACGAACATCGCAATGGTGATGAAGTTCATGGCAATCTCCGGCCGGTCGAAGCTCGATCAACGACGAACTTGACTAAAGGATCGTAGCGGTGCGCCGATATGCGCGCGTAGACCACCCCGAGCAGCCATGACATGAGGTAGTTTCCGGCGATCAGCACGAAGCCGAAATTGACCGAACCAAATACTTTGATTCCGAGTAGATCGCGGCCGAACCCGGCCAGTATCGACAAGCCCAGATAACCGACAATGTAAATCACCATCATCGGCACGATTGCCCGCTGCTTGGCGTCAACCAGCGTCTTGAATTCCGCGCTGTCGACGCCATGGATCCAGGCTTCGCCAACAGCTTCTGAGTCTCTCGTCGCGACTACGTTCACGACTCCCCCCAAAATTTATTGCCATTTGGCCAGCTTAGCCGGCCCGTCCGTTTTGTAGCACTCACTACATAATGTCAAACACCTTCAGGCTTTTCCGACTCCCGAATTGCCGTTGTCATGATCACAAAAGCGCGATGACCAGACGGCGCTCCACCGCATCGGTACGAGTGAGGCTCAATCCAGCAGCGCAAGCACCGGGCGAGCAAGGCTTTCCAGCGAATCGCGCTCGGGCCGGACCCGCGCCAGAACCCGAATGCCGAGAACGATGCCGAGCAGAAGCCGCGCGAGGTCTTTCGTAACACGCTTGCGCGGCATAGTTCCTTCAACCTGCGCCTTTCGAATCGATCGTTCGAAAAACGCTTCGAGCTCCGCTAGCCGGTCGGCGATCAGGCTGCCCAGTTTTTTGTCATGCGGCGCCACTTCGAGTGCCGAGTTGACGAGAAAACATCCGCGCCGCTCCCGATCGCTAACCGAATGGTCGATGATCTCGCCGATAAATTTGCGAATGGCCTGTTTGGGCGGCAGTGAATTTTCCAACCGCTCGATTCGGTCCCGCATTGAGCGGTCGAGATAATGCTCAAGCGCTTGGACAAATAGCGCATGTTTGTCGCCGTAGGCATTGTAAAGGCTCGGCGCGGAGAGACCCATGTTCTCGGCGAGATCGCGCACCGAAGTTGCTTCGTAGCCGCGGCTCCAGAAGCACGCGATTGCGGCCTCTAGCGCAGCCGTCTCGTCGAATTCCCGTGGTCTCGCCATTGTGTATCCCGCGCTATCAGCGAGTCGCTCGCGCAACGGACTCGCGATTGACATTAATGTATCGATCGATACAGAATTGTCCAGCCAAGCGAGGAGAATGCAAATGGGAGTTCTGATCGACGCCGTTTGGAGCGATGAAGAACTACCCCAGGAAATCGGCCGCATAGGGGACTTCCGGCGCGCCGATAGCATCTTCAGGCAGCGAATTACCGCAGATGGCTCGTCGGGCTTTAAGGCCGAAGCCGGACGCTACCACCTTTATGTCGCGCACGGCTGCGGCGGCTGGAGCATCGCTGGTCGCGATCAGCCCCGAGAAACCGGACGACACGTTGTCGACTACCGAAAAGAATGCGTTCGCTTTTGAAGTGCTTAGTGACGTCGGACAGAAGGTCGGGTCGCGCCTTCGGTCTGGTCTATGACTTTACCGAAGAGCTCAAGATCGCATATCAGGGCTTTAAACTGGATATCCCGGCCCATAACGGGACACCAGACGAATGGGCGCTGCCGGTATCGGCGACTTACGTGATCGATCGC
>JBKPIZ010000448.1:0-5015 GCA_046730495.1 Pseudomonadota bacterium | reverse complement strand
GTTTTCCCCCGTCCAATGGCTGGCCACGACGATACTAGTTGGCTCGTCATGTGAAGTAAATTTGGAAGGTCGGCGGAAACTCTCCGAAAAATGAGAGTTGTTCACCACTACGCTTATGGCGATTGGGTAGGCGATTACTCTGAGGATTACCCGCCCCGCCGTGCCGCGCTGGCAAATCGCTTCGCCTCGTCGGCAGCGCGAAATAGCGCCATGGCTTTGCTGATGCATTCCTGTTGCTCGAACTCGGGCTCGGAATCGGCGACGATACCGGCGCCCGCTTGCACATACATCTTGCCGTCCTTGAGAAGCGCCGTCCGCAGAGCGATGCAGGTGTCCATCTGTTCGCCGGCCGAGAAATATCCGACGCAACCGGCGTAAAGAGAGCGCTTTTCCTTTTCCAGTTCGTCGATGATCTGCATCGCGCGCACTTTCGGTGCGCCGGAGACGGTCCCGGCCGGGAAACCCGCCGCCAGGGCATCGAGCGGCCCGCAATCTTTGCGCAATGTTCCCTCGACATTCGAAACGATGTGCATGACCTGGCTATAGCGTTCGATGAAGAACTGGTCGGTCACTTTGACAGTGCCGATCTCGGCCACCCGGCCGACATCGTTGCGGCCGAGATCAAGCAGCATAAGGTGCTCGGCGCGCTCCTTGGGGTCGGCGAGCAGCTCGGCCTCAAGCTCCAGATCTTCGCGCGGTGTGGCGCCGCGTCGGCGCGTGCCTGCAATCGGGCGGATCGTAACAATCCCGCCGGCAGTCTTGACCATGATTTCAGGGCTGGATCCGGCAATGGCAAAGTCGCCGAGATTGAGAAAATAAAGATATGGCGATGGATTAACGCGGCGCAAAGCGCGATAGAACGCAAACGGCGGCAGCGCGAATGGCAGTTCGAAACGCTGCGAAAGCACGACCTGAAAAATATCCCCGGCGGCGATGTAGTCCTTTGCCTGCGCCACCATGCGCTTGAATTCTGCGGGAGTGGTGTTGGACACGGGCTTGACGAGCAATGGTTGGCTTTCGATTTCGGTTGTCTTATCGAGTGGCCGGTCCAGTGAATGAACCACCGCCGACAGACGTTCCCTCGCGGCTAACAATGCCGCTTGGGCTGGCACCGCCTTGTGCCAGCGAACCGGCGTCACGACCGTAATCGTGTCTTTGATTGCGTCGAAAACGAGGATCAATGTCGGGCGAATGAGGACGGCGTCCGGAATGCCGATCCGGTCGTCGCGAGGAGGCGGCAGGTCTTCAATCAGTCGGACGATGTCGTAGCCGAGATAGCCGAACACGCCGGCCGCCATAGGCGGCAAATCGTCGGGCAGGGCGATACGGCTTTCGGCAAGGAAGCTTTGCAGCGCAACGAGCGGCGCGTCGTCGAGCGGCGCGAACGCTTCGGGCCCGGTTTGCGCAACGCGGCTGATCTCCGCCCGGCGCCCATTGATACGAAAAACGACATCCGGCTCCAGGCCGATGATCGAATAGCGCCCCCGGACTGCGCCGTCCTCGACTGATTCCAAAAGAAAACTCGCCGGCCGTGACCCAGCGATCTTGAGAAAAGCCGAAACCGGTGTTTCCAGATCCGCGACCAGCGTGGTCGATACCACCTGCGGTTCGCCCGCTGCATACCGCGCTGCGAACAATTCGGCCGAGGGCTCGAATTGCATCTAGTTCGTGTCCGGCGCGCTGTTGCCTGCCGCTTGCGCCAGCACCGAAGGGTTTACCGAGGTACCGAGGTCGTCTTCGAGCCGGGCAACGTATTGGCCGATCAGATCGGTCGAGAGTTCCCCTTGCACGGTCTGTGTCATGCGCTGGTAGTCGGGCGAATTTGCATCGAGCGCCGGCGTGTTGACTTCAAGCACGCGAAACACGACCCATTGCGTTGGATTGTCGCCTGCTGCGCTACCGTACGCGTCTTTTGCGGTTTGAAAGACGGCATCCGTCATCCGGGCCGAAATATCGCCGTTTGCGGTGCCGCGCTTGATGTTCTTTGCCGTCTGAATCTTTATGCCATCGGCAGAGGCTAATGCGCCCAGCTGCTCGCCACTATTGAGCTTGCCGACCAGGTCGGCAGCCTTGGTTTTCAATCGGGACGCGACTTGGTCGTCATGCCAGCGGTGCTCGACCTCCGCTTTGACTTCGTCGAGCGTGCGCTCGCGCGCCGGCGCGATCGCTGCGACGTCATACCAGATATAGCCGCCATCGGCGTCGATCGGATCGTTGTCGACGCCGACGTCGGAGGCGAACGCAGCCTTAACCACATCGGCGGCGTGGGGGATATTAGGGAACGGCTTGCCGTCCGGATCACGCCCGGAGCGGTCCACCTCGTAAGTAGCCACTGGCAGCTTCAGCTTCGCCGCGGCCTCTCCAATTGTACCGCCTCCGGCTCGATCGTCTTCGACCTTGTCGTGCAGATTTCGCACTTGCGACTTGGCGCGTTCGAGCGCGATGTCCGAGCGAAGCTGATGTGTGGCCTCGGCAAGGGATTGCGTCGTTTCAGGGACGATCTGCAGCACCGTGACGAGCGCGGCTCCGAATCGCGTTTGTATTGGCGCGCTGATTTCGCCTTCCTTCAGAGTGAAGGCCGCATCTGCGACCGCCGGCTCCACGATGCCTGATTTCGATATCGTGCCTAGGTCGATGTCCTGGTTCTTCAGGCCGCGCTCGCTGGCGATCTCGCTGAAATGCGCGCCATTGTTGATGCGATCTGCGGCGGCCTGCGCGTCAGCCAGGGTCGGAAACACAATCTGCTCGACGTGCCGCCGTTCGGGTGTCGTGAAACTTGAGCGCCTCTGATCGTAGGCCTCTTTGATGTCGTCGTCGGAAACTTCCATCCATTTTGCCAGCTCCGCCGGGGTCACCGTCACGATCGCGATCTTCCGGTATTCCGGGGCGCGGAACAGGATCTTACGTTCGTCAAAATACTTCTTCAGCTCTTCGTCAGTCGGCCGTGGAATGTCGCCGGCTTGCGCAGGGCCGAGCGCGATATATTCGACGCTGCGCTGCTGATTTTCGAACTGGTTGACTGCATCCAGCCACGCTTTGGGTGCTGCCAGATCGGCGGCGATGCTGTTCAGAATCTGCCGGCGCAAGATGTCCTGCCGTTGCTCGGCGACAAATCGTTGCTCGGAATAACCCATGTTGCGCAGGATCAGCTCGAATTTGGCTCGATCGAATTGGCCGTTGGTGTTTTGCAGCTTTGGATCCGAGGTAACGCGCCGCGCGATATCGGCGTCGGACAGGCCAAGACCCATCTGGCGCACGCGTTGATCGAGTCCGGCCTGCGCAATCATCTCGCCGAGCACTTGCCGGTCGAGCCCAAGAGCGTTGGCGCGGTCGGCCGGCAGCGGCCGTCCAAGTTGGCGACCGATCTGCTGCAGACGATCCTGGTAATTTTGCTTGAAACGATCGATCGGGATTTCAGCATTGCCGATCGTCGCCAGGGCGGCGTGGCCAAAGCCGCGAAAAATATCGTTGATGCCCCAGATGGCGAAGCTGCCCGCCAACAACGTCATCACCGCGGCCATGAGGCCGCGGCCAAGCCGTTTTTCGGAGGCTTTACGAATACCTCTGAGCATGTTGCCAACGTTGAAATGCGCCGATTGGTACTGCGCGGCGGTGCACTATAAGGATGGGTCAGTGCTGCCGCAACCGATCGCAATGAGCCGTAAAGCGCCTCTTTTCTGCCCGCAACCGGTCTGCTAACGGCTGTTTGTCGCAGGCGATACGTCGATTTTTAGGGTTGCATTGGGATCAAGATGGCGCGCCGTCCGCTAGTTGCCGCGAACTGGAAAATGAACGGGCTGAAAGCCTCGATCGCGGAGTTGGAAAAAATCATTGCCGGTGCGCGTGCCCTTGCCGCAGTCGACCTTGTCGTCTGTCCGCCGGCAACGCTGATCGCCAGCTTTGCGGCGAAGGCGCTGGGGACGCGCGTCGCTATCGGCGGCCAGGACTGCCACGCCGAGGCCGCGGGCGCATATACCGGGGATATTTCCGCTGAGATGCTGCGGGATGCCGGGGCCGCCGCCGTGATCGTCGGACATTCCGAGCGACGCCGCTATCATGGCGAGACCGATGCGGCGGTTCGCGCCAAGGCCATCGCAGCGCGCCGCGCCGGGCTTCTTGCCATTATCTGCATCGGTGAAACGCGCGCCCAACGCGATGCCGGACGCACCCGCGATGTATTGCGCGCGCAATTGGATGGCTCTTTGCCTGGTAATGGCGAGAGCGTCGCGATCGCCTACGAACCGGTCTGGGCAATCGGCAGCGGGTCAACGCCGACGCGCGACGATATCGGCGAGATGCATGCCTTTATTCGGGCGCAGTTGTCGTCGCGCTTTGTGGAAACCGGTCGCAATACGCGAATTCTCTACGGCGGCTCGGTCAAGCCAGGCAACGCAAGGGACCTGCTCAGCATGGAAGATGTGGATGGGGCGCTTGTCGGTGGGGCAAGCCTCAATGCCGATGAATTTCTGGCGATTGCCGGCGTGTACCGCAACTTGTGAGGCGAAGGTCGGCTCGTAGCATTTGCGCGCAAAGAGCCATAGAAATGCCACCGCGGACCGTGTAGAGACCTCGCGACTTCCTATATGAGTGGGGCGCCGGCTTTTGGTGGCAGCGTCGTTCCGCTCCCTAGAGCTTGAGACCATGGCGCGGACGGATATCCGGAATGCTGACTGTTCTAATCGTTATTCATCTGATGCTGGTTATGGCGCTCATTGGCGTTGTGCTGCTGCAGAAGTCTGAGGGCGGCGGTCTCATCAGTTCAACCAGCGGCTTCCTCAGCAGCCGCGGCACCGCCAATGTTTTGTCGCGTACAACCGCGCTATTGGCGGCAGGCTTCTTTGTCACCAGCCTGGTTTTATCGTGGTGGGCGAGTTTTCAGCGCCATCCCGCTTCAATCATCAATACTGGCGCTCCGACGAGCCAGGAAGCGCCCGCCGGAACACCACAACTGCCTCAATCGGGCCAGGGCGGCCAAAGCGGTGGCGGACTGCTCAATGAGTTGCAGAAGGGTTTCC
>JBKPIZ010000447.1:0-4640 GCA_046730495.1 Pseudomonadota bacterium | reverse complement strand
GCCACCCTGATTTCGAGTGCATACACGACGAATACGCCGGACTTGACGGAACCGCCCGCGCGGCCGCCTTATACCTTTCGAGCGTCGTTCATCGGATTGTAACGAAAGTGGCCAATCTAGCTCTAGACGAACACGGATCGGCAACGCCGGGAACAAGTCAAGCTGCTGTTTCACCGCGGGAATCGGTCGCCGCAAGGCGGCTCGAAATGCCGCGCGTGCAAGAAACGCAGCCGCGCCAGCCGGCTACCGATCTTGCCGCGAGCCCCGATCGTTTTATCAACCGCGAGTTGTCGTGGCTCGATTTCAATCGCCGTGTGCTTGAGGAATCGGCGAACCGCAGGAACCCGCTTCTTGAGCGGCTCAAATTCCTGGCGATCTCGGCCAACAACCTCGATGAATTTTTTATGGTGCGCGTGGCCGGCCTCGGCGCGCAGGTGCGCGAAGGCATCAGCACCAAGAGCCCGGAAGGACTAACTCCCGCCGAGCAACTGGTGCGGATCGCCGAAGCGGTAGCGGTCCTGGTGCAAGATCAGCAGGCGCAATGGCTTGAGCTGCGGGCGGAGCTGGCCGCAGCCGGCATTGTGCTGGTGGACGGCCCGGATGTGACGCGCAGCGAGAAAGCCTGGCTCGAAGACTATTTTCTCGCGCACGTGTTTCCGTTGCTGACGCCGCTTGCGATCGATCCGGCGCATCCGTTCCCGTTCATTCCCAATCTGGGCTTTACCATCGCGCTGCAGCTTGCTCGCGGCAAAGACGGCAAGGCGATGAATGCGCTCATTCGCGTGCCGAACCGCATCGAGCGCTTTGTGCGATTGCCGGAAGCCGGCGAGGGCGGCGCGGCGCGGCTGATCTCGATCGAAGGCGTCACCAGCCTGTTCATCGCCCAGCTGTTCCCGGGTTATGCCGTAAAAGGCCTTGGCGCCTTCCGCGTCACCCGCGACTCCGAAGTCGAAATTCTCGAAGAAGCTGAAGACTTGGTGCGCTTGTTCGAAACCGCGCTCAAGCGTCGCCGCCGCGGGTCGGTGATCCGGCTCGATATCGAAGCGACCATGCCGGTAGAATTGCGCCGTTTCGTGCAGCGCGCCCTCGCTGTATCCGACGACAGCGTGTTCAGCGTCGACGGCGTGCTGGCGCTCAACGAGATGGGCCAGATCGCCAGCCTCAACCGGCCCGATCTCGAATTCGAGCCGTACACGCCGCGCTATCCCGGGCGGGTTCGCGATCACGGCGGCGATTGCTTCGCGGCGATCCGGCAGAAGGATATGGTCATCCACCATCCGTTCGAATCTTTCGACGTAGTGGTGCAGTTTCTGCAGCAGGCCGCCCGCGATCCGGACGTCGTCGCGATCAAGCAGACGCTTTACCGCACCTCGGCGGATTCGCCGATCATCAAGGCGCTGGCGGAGGCCGCCGAAGCCGGCAAATCGGTGACCGCACTCGTGGAATTAAAGGCGCGCTTCGACGAGGAAGCCAACATCCGCTGGGCCCGCGACCTCGAGCGCGCCGGTGTGCAGGTTGTGTTCGGGTTCATCGAACTGAAAACCCACGCCAAGCTGTCGCTGGTGGTCCGGCGCGAAGGCGCTTCGCTGGCTTCTTACGTGCATGTCGGCACCGGGAATTATCACCCCGTGACCGCACGCATCTACACCGACCTGTCATTCTTTACCTGCGATCCGATCATCGCCCGCGACGTCAGCCGCGTGTTTAATTTCGTCACTGGCTATGCCGAGCCGGCCGAGCTCGATCGCATGGCGGTGTCGCCATTGTCGCTGCGCAAGCGCATCCATGAGCACATCGCTGAGGAGATTGCGCATACCAAGGCCGGCCGCCCAGCGGCGATCTGGATGAAGATGAACTCGCTGGTCGATCCGGACATCATCGACGCACTTTATGAGGCCTCCAGCGCCGGCGTGCCGATCGACCTCGTCGTGCGCGGCATCTGCTGCCTCCGCCCGGGCGTGTTCGGGCTGTCCGACAATATCCGCGTGAAATCGATCGTCGGCCGCTTTCTCGAGCACGGTCGCATCTACTGCTTTGGCGCCGGCCACGGGTTGCCGCACGCAAAAGCCGCGGTCTATATTTCATCGGCCGACATGATGCCGCGCAATCTCGACCGCCGGGTCGAAGTGCTGTGTCCGATTCTCAACCCGACCGTGCACGAGCAAGTGCTCGATCAGATCATGGTCGCAAATTTCAAGGACAATCAGCAGAGCTGGCAGGTGCTTGGCGACGGGTCATCCTCGCGCATCGTTCCGGCGCCGGGCGAGGAGAGCTTCAATTCCACGACTTATTTCATGACCAACCCGAGCTTGTCCGGCCGGGGCAAGTCGCCCAAGGATTCGATCCCGCGCCTGCGGCACCGGCTGGAACGCATGTGAAGGTTCGGCGAATCGCGTAGGCTGCGGCCGCCAGGGCCGATCGGCAGACAAGGATATTGGTTCAAAGGGCCTCGCCTGTCGTGTAAGGCGGAAGCCGCGAATAGCTTCGATTCATTGAATTTATGCCGCGCGCCACATCCCATGCCAGTTCGAGTGCGCAGGGACGCCTCGACCACGGGCCGCCGATTGCGGTCGTCGACATCGGTTCAAACTCGGTGCGGCTTGTCGTTTATGAAGGGCTGACGCGCAGCCCGACCGAACTGTTCAACGAAAAGGCCCTGTGCGGCCTCGGCCGGGAAGTGCAATCGACGCGACTGCTCGCCGCCGACGCGGTTCAGCATGCGCTCGCCACGCTCAAGCGCTTTCGCGCTTTGTGCGAAACCATGAAGGTCAAAGAAATCTTTGCCATCGCCACCGCGGCGGTTCGCGATGCCAGGAATGGTGCGGCGTTCATTAAGCTCGCCGAGCGCACCATCGATGCTGAAATCGAGATTCTGTCCGGCGGACGCGAGGCTGAGCTCACTGCGCTCGGCGTGATTTCGGGCGTGCATCGCGCCGACGGCGTGGTCGGCGACCTTGGCGGCGGCTCGCTCGAACTCGTCGATGTGCGCGGCACGCGCGCCCGCCACGGCCTCACGCGCCCGCTCGGCGGCCTGGCGCTCGCCGACATCTCGGCAAAGTCGCTGAAGAAAGCCGACAAATTCGTCAAGAAATCGCTCAGCGGATTACCGGTGCTCAAGGCCTGCGAGGATCGAAACTTCTATGCGGTCGGCGGCACCTGGCGTTCGCTGGCGCGGCTGCACATGTGGCAGACCGGCTATCCGCTGCATGTCATGCACGGTTATGCGATCCGCGCCGATGAGGCGGAAGAATTCGCCCGCCTCGTACACCGCGTCGACGTCGATACGCTTTCCAATATCGAAGTCGTCAACAGCGCGCGGCGCCCGCTTTTGCCCTACGCGGCGCTGGTGCTCGAATACATTTTGCGCGTCGGCAAACCGCGGCAGGTGGTGTTCTCGGCGCTCGGCATTCGCGAAGGGCTGTTGTTTTCGCTGCTTAAGAACAAAGAACAGGAAAAAGACGCGCTCATCGAAGGGGCGCGGCATCTCAATCAGTTGCGCTCGCGCTCGCCGCGCCATGGCGAGGAACTGATTGCGTGGACCGACAGATTCATGGCGACCTCGGGGTTGGACGAAACCGCCGAAGAGCGTCGGCTGCGGCACGCGGCGTGTCTTCTGGCCGATATCGGCTGGCGTGCCCATCCCGATTACCGCGGCGAACAATCGCTCAACATCATCGCGCATGGCGGCTTTTCCGGCATCGACCATCAGGGCAGGGCATATCTGGCGCTCGCGGTGTTCTTCCGCCATGTCGGCCTGGTGATGGACGATGAACTGTCGCCGCGGTTGCGCGAACTCGTTTCCACGCGGCTCCTTGACCGCGCTCGCGTACTGGGCGCCGCCTTGCGGCTTGCCTATGTCGTATCCGCGGCAATGCCCGGCGTGCTCAAGGCGACGCCGCTCGCGATCGAGCGCCATCGTCTGGCGTTGCGGCTGCCGGATGAATTCGCCGCATTGGCCGGCGAGCGCGTGCTCAATCGGCTCCGTTCGCTGGCGCGCCTGATCGGCCGCGAGCCGGTGCTGTTGATGGGGTGAGGTAAGCAGGACTTCGGAGATTTCTTATCATAGGGGCGGTTCAACAATGCTGGAAACACCGATCCTTTTTGCAATCGGTTTGCTGGTGGTTATCGGGATTGTGTGGTGGCTGTACCGCTCTGGTTAGCGACACATCGGCTCTCTATATTGCCCCGATGATCGAGCGGCCCTGCAAACCCGACGCGGACGTGAAATGGCTGTGGCAAACGCTGCTGCCGAATACTCCATTGCCGGCGTGTGGTATGGCCGATGACCATTCTGCGGCCGTTGCCGATGATGAAGCCGATCACGGCGCGCACGCGCGTGAACAGGCCGGACGATCCTGGCTCCGCAAACTTTGTCCGGTACGATAGCGAGCGCCTAGCTGCGCTCCACAACCGAGACGCGGCCGTTTTCCATGGTCAACGCCAGCTTGCCGTGCTTGAGCGCCAGCGCCTTTTCCCCGAACAGTTCATGCCGCCAACCGGTGAGCGCCGGCACGTCGGCGGAATCGTCGGCGGCGATGCGCTCGAGATCGTCAACGGTGGCGATGACCTTGGCGGCGACGTGGTGGCGTTCCGACACCATCCGCAACAGCACTTTGAGGAGTTCGACCACCGCCGCGCCA
>JBKPIZ010000446.1:0-5145 GCA_046730495.1 Pseudomonadota bacterium | reverse complement strand
CTGGGGTAAGTTGCAAAAACCGCGATGAGGCGCGAAGGATCGCGGCCAATGTCGCCAAGCTTTTGGTGCTGGTGCGTTGTCTGCTTTTGACCCAAAGCGGACATTGGTCGAGTGGCGAGCTGTGGGCGGTACAGCAGCTCGAATAATCGTCAGCGTGGCACAGTGGCCACTACCGCCCCAACAATTGGTCCTTCATTTGCCGATCGTATTTTTTTCCAAGGTGCATACCGACATAGAACGACAGTTTTCGCCTTAGGACGAATGCCACAACAAAACCGAGCAGCCACGACACATAAAAATCCAGCTTTAGTTGGTTATAGAACACCCACCAAAGCCCAAACGTGGCCGCCAACGTGAAAAGCAAAATCCATGAGCGAGCAATATCTAGTTGTTCCGCTCTCGCCCGCTCAATTTCTCTCAATCGCTGTTCCGTCGCCCGCTCAATTTCGCTCAATAGCTTTTCCCCTCAGCCCGAGGCTGAAAAATCGATCATCCTCTCGGTTTTGTTCACCCTGATCCTTCGTTTCATCGGCACAAAGCGCACATCATAGTGGTGCTGATCGATGTCCGCTTTGCCTGCGTTTGACCAAACAATGCTTTCATAAATTCGTCATTAAACTCCTTGCCATCAAACGATTTTTCGTGACGCAAGTCCAAACCGCGCATTGGAGCTATGCCGCGACAGACTGGCGAACCGCTGCAACGGTGAGAATACTTGTCCGCAATGAGGTCGTTTACACCGGCTTGGCTCACCGCCACCGAACTATCGTTAAGGCAGCGCCGTTCGCTGTGGCGGCGAATCTCCCACTTGCTTCGGCGCGCTGTGCGCATCGCTGTCTGGTGAGGCGCAGTAGAGCGACCGTCTCTCCGATTACGGCCACTTCCGCTTTTGGCACAAAGCGGACATTCGGCGAGTACCCGTCCATGTCCGCTTTTGGGGGTAAAGCGGACATCGACAGGCGGCAATCTGGAGTGCGCCCCTAGGGCTGGACAGTTTCATGCGGCGGTTTTGACAGTCTGCCGGGCGTGGTGGTCCTCGAACTGTGCTGGACTTAGGTAGCCGAGCGCGGAGTGTAGTCTGCGAGTGTTGTAGACCTCATCGATAAAGCGTTGAAGGTCGGCGGTGACATCTTCGAAGGTTTGGTAATCCATCAGATAGACGGCCTCGACCTTGAGTGTCTTCATGAAGCTCTCGGCCTTGGCGTTGTCGTAGGGATTGCCGCGCCGCCCCATGGAACCGACGAGGCCGTTGTCGGCGAGGACATTGCGGTAGATCTCGGAAGCGTACTGCGACCCGCGATCCGAGTGATGAATGCAGCCTTGCGGCGGCTGCCTTACGCGCAGAGCCGCCTTCAGCGCCGCAACGGCAACGCGGGCATCGATCGAGCGGCTGATCGCGTAGCCAATGACGCGGCGCGACCAGGCATCAAGGACTGCTGCCAGATAGACGAAGCCCATCGCGATGGCGATGTAAGTGATATCCGCCACCCAGAGCTGGTTCGGGCCATCGACAATCTTGTCCCGGGTGAGGTCCGGGAGGATCGGGTAGTCGTGATCGCTATCAGTCGTGGCCACAAACCGCCTGCGGCGCTTGGGCTGCAGGTCGTGCTCGCGCATCAGGCGACGGACTTTTTTAGAGTTCACGACCATCCCGCGATGGCGAAGCTCGGCGCCAACGCGGCGATAGCCATAAGCCTCAAACTCATCGCAGATCGTAGTCATAGCCGCCACGATCTCCCTGTCATCGGCTTTCATCGCTGGTGCGTCGTAATAGGTCGATCGCGGTAAACCCATCAGACGGCATCCTTCGGCGACGCAGATGCCGTCGGGCCGGTGATGACGGATGTAGTCGCGCTTCTCGGCCGCGGTGCGTTTTTCAGCGCCCCCTTTAAAAACTCGATCTCGAGCGCCTGCCTGCCGACCAAGCGTTCGAGTGCCGCGATCTTCGCCTCGTATTCCACAAGAAGATCGGCCGCATTGGCATCGTCATCGAATACACCGGTCTCAAGCTTCTTGACCCACACCCGGATCAAATTGCGTGAGACGTCGTAGCGTTTGGCGAGTGCGTAAAGCGTTTCGCCTGCTACAAATTCTTGAGCGACCTGTCGTGTGAATTCAATGCTATGGGAACGTTGTCTGGCCATGGCTTTCATCCTCTGAAAGCCCGGCAGCTTTGGTCAATTCCATTCCCGCAAGATGTCCACCGTTAGGGGCGCACTCCAATCCGATGTCTGCTTTTGACCCAAAGCGGACATTGTGAGCGACCGTTTTGACCACTTCCAGTCTGCCAGTTTGACCCGCTACGATGCTTTTCTGAGCCCTGGGGCAGGCAATGCGGCGGCGTGATTTCGTTAAAGCAATTACGGTTGCGTGCGCGTGGTCGCTCTCGGCGCGGGCGCAGCAGCCAGATGAGGTACGCCGTATTGGCGTGCTGGTGAACACGGCCGCGGACGATCCGGAAAGTCAGACCAGCGTCGCAGCGTTGAAGCAGACCCTACAACAATTAGGCTGGACCGAGGGCCGCAACCTACGAATCGACTATCGCGGAGCGGCTGGCAACGCACAGCAGATGCAAGCGTTTGCAAAAGAGCTCGTTGCGCTGCAACCCCGCGTGATCTTGGCCAGGAGCACGCCGGTGACGGCGGCGTTCCTCGAGCAAACACGTACAATCCCGATCGTTTTCACGGTTGTTTCCGACCCCGTCGGAGAACACTTCGTCGAAAGCTTGGCACATCCGGGGGGCAACGCGACCGGATTCACCAACGTCGAGTTCTCGCTGACGGGCAAATGGGTAGCGCTGCTTAAAGAGATCGCGCCTGGCATCAAGCGCGTCGCATTCATATTCGATCCGAAGTTAGCCCCCGGCGGCGGCTCGTATTATACGGGCCTAATCGAAGCCGCTGCGGCAAGTTTCGCGGTCGTGCCAACAGTTGCGCCAGTCCACGGTGCTGTTGAGATCGGGCGCGCTATTGGTGAATTTGTTACTGAACCGAACGGTGGCCTAGTTGTACTGCCGGACGCTACGACCGTGGTTCATCGCAGGCTGATTGCTGCACTGGCGGCCCAACATCGCGTACCCGCCATTTATGCGTACCGTGACGTGGTGGCCGATGGTGGCCTGATAGCCTACGGTATTGATGTCGTCGACGAGTTCCGACAAGCGGCGGGTTATATCGATCGCATCCTCAAAGGCGCAAAGCCAGCCGACCTGCCGGTGCAGTTACCCACGAAATTCCTGATGGCTATCAATCTTAAGACGGCGAAAGCGCTCGGGTTGGACGTCCCATTGCTCCTGCAGCAACGCGCCGACGAAGTGATCGAGTAGCAACCGATGTCCGCTTTTGATGCTGTGGACGGCTCCTCCACCGGCACGTGAGTGCCATAGATGTGGGTGCTGTTGAAGCTTCCACGAATCGGAGGAGCTAAACATGCAAGCGATCACAGTCGGTCTCGACATTGCGAAATCCATTTTTCAGGTCCATGGCGTTGACGCTGACGGCCAGGTGGTTATCCGTCGGCAGTTGAAGCGCCGCTATGTCCTCGCGTTCTTCGAGAAGATTCCTCCATGTCTGATTGGCATTGAGGCCTGCGCTTCATCGCATTACTGGTCCCGCCAGCTACAGGCACTGGGCCATACGGTGCGGCTAATGCCACCGGCCTATGTGAAGCCCTATGTCAAACGACAGAAGAACGATGCCACGGATGCCGAGGCGATATGCGAGGCGGTCGGCAGGGCCAACATGCGGTTTGTGCCGACCAAGACGCCAGAACAGCAAAGTGGTCTGGTACTCCATCGCACGCGGCACTTGTTTATTCGACAGCAAACCTCGGTGATCAATGCAATCAGAGCCCATTGCGCTGAGTTTGGCATCGTTGCGCCGGTCGGTCGCCGCGGGGTCGAGGAGCTGCTTCTTGGCATCGCCAACGAGCAGCGGGTTCCAGAGCTTGCCCGTGCCTGCCTATTAGCGCTTGGCGCTCAGCTGCGCAGGATCAAAGAGCAGATTCTGGAGTTCGATCGTATGATTACAGCTTGGCATCGGGGCTGCGAGACGAGCAGGCGCCTTGATGAGATTCCGGGCGTCGGGCCGGCCCTCGCCACCGCGCTTGTCGCCAGTATTGCCGATCCGCGGGCATTCCGATCGGGTCGAGACTTCTCTGCCTGGATTGGGCTAGTGCCGAAACAGAGCTCGAGCGGAGGCAAGCCAAAGCTCGGCAGCATCAGCAAGCAGGGCGATCGCTATCTGCGCGGCCTGTTCACGGCCGGTGCACTCGCGGTCATTCGCTACGCCAAGATCCACGGCAGCGGACACCGCCCTTGGCTTACCGCATTGTTAGCGCGGCGGCCGACTAAGGTCGCAGCCATCGCGCTCGCCAACAAGATCGCCAGAATGGTTTGGGCCATGATGGCCAGGGGCGAACGGTATAGAGAACCCGTCGCACTTGTCGCGTATTGAGATCGCGTCAGTCACCTGACGTGATGTGAAAGTTGGGAGGGCGAACAGCACGTAATGCAGAGCCGGTCGATTTGGCGATCAGGACAACCCAATTGTGCCGTTGCATTCTCGAATGCGGGCTCCTGACCGGGACCTGATCCGCGGAGGGCATTATGGCCAGCGCGACCCAAAGCAGACATGCCGGGCAAACATCGCAAGCTAAGCCGACGCGCTGCGTGTTCTACGCGCAGCGCATCCGTGAAATCACAACGGATTGAATTGCAAACGAAAGTAGCTGCACGTTACGGTTGGAGACTTAGTGTGTTACATGCCGAGCATTCGTCAAAGCACAGATGAGCATCGAACGTCGGATGTTGACGGCGTCCAGGGACCCTTGACGGTCGGCGAGGATGCCCAACTGCTAGCAGCCCGTATCGCGCAGAGACTTCGGGACGCCGGGCTCGCGTGTGACATTGTTAATCTCGTGCCCACCCCGACAGCCGTGCTGCGGCGCGACCGCATTATTGTCATCCTCGCGCTTGGCTTACTGACCGGATTGGCGTGGAGCTACTTGCTGTGTCTTTCTGCCGACATGAGCATGGGCGGGATGGACGTGACCGGCTTTCGAATGATCCCGTCCGGTATGGCGCTCATGGTGCCAGCGGATATGCCGTGGCGGGCGATGGAGTTCGCCTTCGTCTTCGCCATGTGG
>JBKPIZ010000445.1:0-8460 GCA_046730495.1 Pseudomonadota bacterium | reverse complement strand
TCCCAATTGCGGCAATGGCCGGCTGTCGCTCAAACTGAGCAAGTTTGGCGCTTTCATCGGCTGCTCGAATTATCCCGAATGCCGCTATACGCGGCCGCTTTCGGTGCCGGCCGATGGTTCGGCCGATATCGGCACCAAGGTGCTTGGTCAGGATCCGGATTCGGGCCTCGAAGTGACGCTGCGCAGCGGCCGTTTCGGTCCGTATTTGCAGCTTGGCGAAGCGGTCAAGGGCGAGAAGCCGCGCCGTGCTGGGCTACCGAAAGGAACAGCGCCCGATCAAATCGATCTGCAGCGCGCACTCGCTTTGCTCTCGCTACCGCGCGAAGTGGGCCGCCATCCCGAAGACGGCGAGCCAATCCGCGCCGGCATCGGGCGGTTCGGGCCCTACGTTCAGCACGGCAAGACTTACGCCAATCTGGAATCGCCGGAGGACGTATTCACGATCGGTCTCAATCGCGCAGTGACGCTCATTGCCGAAAAGCGCGCCAAGGGCTCGCGCGGACGCCGCTTTGGCGCCGATCCGGGCCGGCCGCTCGGCGACCATCCGGTCAAAGGCGGCGCTGTCGTTGCGAAGAACGGCCGCTATGGCCCCTATGTCAGCCACAACGGCGTCAACGCGACGCTGCCGGCCGACAGGACGCCGGACACGGTGACGCTTGAGGAGGCGGTGGCGCTGATCGACGCGCGCGCGGAACGGACCGCGCCGGCGCCGCACGCGCGCCCGCGACGAACCAAACGGCCGTCGCCGGGGACCGCGAGACATATCACGGCGTCATCGAAACGACCGCCCGGAAGCGCCCCAAAGCGCCCCACACACAATCCACGCAAGACGACGCAAGCTGCCGAATAATTTATACTCACTGCGCCGCGGACCGAATTGGCCGGCGAGCGGCTAAAGCAAATGGCTTTTAGGTGGAATCGCCATTTCGCTTTAGCCTGTTCTATGAGCATGATCTTTGCCGAAAACCGGTACCCACTTTTCGGGATCATGCTCCCATGAGACGCCTGCCTTCACGCGAGGAACTCGTCGCCTTTATCCGCGAACGCAGCGGCAAGGTCGGCGTCCGCGAAATCGCGCGCGCGTTCGGCGCCAAGAACGCCGATCGCGCCGCGCTCAAACGCATGCTGCGCGATTTGACCGATGAGGGCCGCATCGATCGCCGGCGCAAACGGCTGCATCACGCCGGCACTTTGCCGCCGGTCGTTCTCGCCGACGTCACCGGCCGCGACAGCGATGGCGAACTTTTGGCCCGCCCGACCGAGTGGGACGAAGAGGCCCACGGCGCGCCGCCGGTCATTCGTATCCACACCCCGCGCCGCCCCCGCCCGAACGAAGTTGCCGGCGTTGGCGATCGGGCGCTCCTTCGCATCGAGCGATCCGCGGCCGAGGAAACGAGCGGACGGGTCATAAAACTTATCGACCGCGCCAAACATCGCGCGCTGGGTATTTTCCGCGCGCTTGCGGGCGGCGGCGGCCGGCTGGTTCCGATCGACAAGAAACAACTCGGCCGCGAACTTGCGATTGCCGCCGAGGCCTCGGCGGGCGCCGCCGACGGCGATCTCGTTGCCGTCGAGGTGAGCGGGCACGGACGATTTGGCCTTCCGAGCGGCCGCGTCGTCGAGCGGCTCGGCTCGCTCAAGACCGAGCGCGCCGTGAGCCTGATCGCCATTCACGCCCACGACATTCCGCATGTCTTCACGCGGGCCGTTCTCGCCGAAGCCGACGCAGCGCGTGAAGCCACTCCGGCCGGGCGCGAAGACTGGCGCAAGGCGCCCTTCGTCACCATCGATCCACCCGACGCCAAGGATCACGACGACGCCGTCCACGCGATTCCTGATACCGATCCGCGCAATTCCGGCGGCCATATTGTCTCTGTCGCCATCGCCGATGTGGCGCACTACGTGCTTCCGGGATCGCAGCTCGATCGCGAAGCGGAAAAGCGCGGCAACTCGGTCTATTTCCCCGACCGGGTGGTGCCGATGCTGCCCGAGCGCATCTCCAACGATCTGTGCTCGCTGCGGCCCCATGTCGATCGCCCGGCATTGGCGGTGCGCATGGTGATCGGCGCCGACGGGCGCAAGCGCTCGCACAGCTTTCATCGCGTTTTGATCCGCTCGGCCGCCCGGCTGCATTACGAACAAGCGCAGCTTGCGGTCTCCGGCCGCACCGACGAGATCACCGAATCGATCGCCGACGAGATTTTGGCGCCGCTTTACGCCGCTTATCGCGCGGTGCTGCGCGCGCGCCACGAGCGCGGACCGCTCGATCTCGACGTTCCGGAGCGCAAAATTGTTCTTAAATCGGACGGCACCGTCGATCGCGTAGTCATGCCGCAACGGCTCGAGGCGCACCGCCTGATTGAGGAATTCATGATCCTTGCCAACGTTGCGGCTGCGGAGACCTGCGAGCGCGCCAAGGTGCCGCTGATCTATCGCGTCCATGACGAGCCGTCGCCGGAAAAGCTCAACGCGCTGCGCGAATTTTTAGCCACGCTCGACATATCGCTACCGAAAGGCGGAACGCTTCGCCCCGACGGCTTTAATCGCATTCTGGCGCGGGTGAAGGACCGCGACGTCGAACGGCTGGTCAATGAAGTGGTGTTGCGTACGCAAGCGCAGGCTGAATATTCATCGGAGAATTTCGGCCATTTCGGCCTCAATCTGCGCCGCTACGCGCATTTCACTTCGCCGATCCGTCGCTATGCCGACCTCATTGTCCATCGCGCGCTGATTTGCGCGCTCAAACTGGGGACCGATGGTTTGCCCGATGGCGCCGATGCGCGCGGGCTTGCCGAGATTGCCGCTAACATCTCCGCTACCGAACGCCGGGCCATGAAAGCCGAGCGCGAAACCGCCGATCGGCTGATCGCCCATTTCCTGGCCGACCGTGTCGGTGCGATCTTCGATGGCCATATTTCCGGGGTGACGCGCGCCGGACTGTTCGTCGAACTCGACGAAACCGGGGCCGACGGTTTTATTCCGGCGCGCACTATAGGCGAGGAGTATTTTCGCTTTCACGAGGCTGGCCGCGCTTTTGTCGGCGGCTCGGCGACGCACCGGCTTGGCGATCCAGTTACTGTCGAACTGATCGAGGCGGCGCCAGTCGCCGGCGCGCTGCGCTTCAGGCTGGCCGATCAGGATGCGGGCCGCCCTGCACGCATGACGAAGCGGGCTGGACATCCACCGCGACAAAGTAAGAAATTTGGCGCGAATTCCAGGTCGAAATCCGGCCGGCGCGGCCGCGGCCGCCGGTGAGCAAAGCGAGTTTTCAATGGACGACGATTTGAGCGTCAGCGCCGGCGGAACCGCGGCGGACCGCGCCGAGCGGCTCACGCGCAGCATGCGCGATCAGTCCTTTCCAAATCTCAAGCCGCGCGATTCCGCAACGCTGATCCTGGTCGATCGCTCAAGCCACGTACCGAAAGTGCTGCTGGGCCGCCGGCATGAGCGTCATCGCTTTCTGCCCGGCAAATTCGTGTTCCCCGGCGGCCGCATCGAAACCGCCGATCGCTTGATGGCGACAGCCGCAGCACTGCACGAACATCACGCCACAAAACTGATGCAGCGCGTGCGGCGGCCGAGTCTGGCCAAAGCGGCCGCTTTTGCGCTGGCGGCGGTGCGTGAAACCTATGAAGAAACCGGGATCATGGTCGGGGTGCGCACGGACGAACCGATGCGTGTCCCGCCCGGGCCGTGGCAGGCCTTTGCCAAAGCAAGGATCGCGCCCGACCTCAGGGCGGTGCACTTTATCGCCCGCGCCATTACGCCGCCACGGCGCCCGTTAAGGTTCGACAGCCGGTTCTTCACTGCCGACGTTTCGGCGATCGCGCGCCGCGACGACGGCTTTGTCGGTCCCGATAAAGAACTCGTTGAGCTGGTCTGGTTGCCGATCACACAAGCCCGCGAGTTCGATATGCCGGGCATCACCGCGGTCGTGCTCGAAGAGCTGCAGGACCGCATTGCTGCCGGAATGCGCCACGAGCATCCGGTGCCGCTCTATCGGATGCTGCACAAGCGCTTCGTCCGGGAAATCCTGTGATCGACGCCACCGCGCCCGGCAGAATTTCTTTCCGCAACGCTTTCTTGACAATCGCAGCTTGCTGACTAGGTTGCGCGGAACGCGGCAATACTGAGGATCCTCATGGCCAAGAATACAACGATCAAGGTCAAGCTCGTGTCCAGCGCGGACACCGGTTTTTACTACGTGACGCGCAAGAATTCGCGCACCATGACCGATAAATTGGTCAAGAAGAAATACGATCCGGTTGCCAGGAAGCACGTCGAATTTCGCGAATCCAAGATCAAATAAATCCTGATCGGCTCGTCACTTGGCATAGTCGCCCATCTTGGCCGGACTTGCTCCGGCCATTCGCATTGTGCCAGCGCCCGAAGCGTAAAAGCGTGGGCACCCCGGCCAGAGGCGGACAGTGGCGATGCAGTTTTATGGAAAGCACAGCTGGCTAGGCAGACAAAATGGTGGCCGGCCGGGAACGGTGTCATGAGGAGGCCACTCGCACCGCCCCCGTGCCGGCCGAACCCCACGGACCCAGGAGATGCGGCGGACCTGAGCATTCCGCAGGGTTATCAATGAATTCGCAAGAATTTTTCGCACGGTTTCTTCGCGTCACCACGCGCGCTGCATAGCCCCAAGTCATCAGCGCGCGGGCCTGCTATGTGAGAAGGCTAACGGAACGGCTGGCGAAATCAACTATCAAGTCTGCGGTCTGCCGTCCCGTCGTCGTCAACCACAATAATTGTGATTAACCCGCGTTCGGCCCGCACCGTTTTGTGCCTGTCGCAATCGCGATTACGCGCTGCCTGAGAAGCGGCGTACGGTCTCAATGAATTTGCTGACCGAAATCGGCTTGGACAAATAGGCTTCGCAGCCGCCGGCCAGGATGCGTTCCTCGTCGCCTTTCATGGCGAAGGCGGTGACGGCGACCACCGGGATGTGCCGCAGCTCTTGATCGTCCTTCAGATGTTTCGTGACTTCCAATCCTGAAACCTCCGGAAGCTGAATGTCCATAAGGATCAGAGCAGGCCGGTGCTTGCGCGCGAGATCGAGCGCCTCGACGCCGTTACGCGTCCCGAGCGTAGCGTAACCGTGCGCCTCCAGGAGATCGCGGAAGAGCTTCATATTAAGCTCGTTGTCCTCCACAATCAGGACGGTTTTGGCCATCCCCGGTTTCCTTATTCGCTGTGCCGGCGCAAGCTCAGCAGTTGAAAGAATCACCGCTGCCGACCAAGCGCTAGGGCGCAAAGCTAGGCCCGATTTCTTGCGGAAACGCAAATAGAACGCATGCAAAAGCAGGCGCCATATTCGAGACAAACGGCTGAAACGCTGGCGGTTCAGGCGCTTGGCTTCATCGCCGAGGACGATACCCGGCTCGGCGGCTTTATCGCGTCGACCGGCATCGCGGTGCAATCGATCCGCGACGCCGCTCGCGTGCCCAACTTCCTCGCCGGCGTGCTTGAGCATATTCTGGCTGACGAGAATCTCCTGATCGCGTTTGCCGACTGCGCCGGTGTTAATCCCGCCGAGGTGGCGCGCGCCCATCAGGCGCTCGGCAAAGTATGGGAGCGCGATTTGCCGTAAGGGGCCGCCGTGAGCACATGTTTTTGCCGCGACTGTCTCACCGACGCTGCGCCCAGGGAGGCGCGCTGTGGCGCCTGCGGCTCGCCGCGCCTCGTGCGCCATCAAGAACTTGAGACGCTCTCCGTCGCGCATATCGACTGCGATGCGTTCTACGCCACGATAGAGAAGCGGGACGATCCCAGTCTCGCGGCCGAGCCGGTGATCGTCGGCGGTGGCAAGCGCGGCGTCGTGGCTGCCGCTTGCTATGTCGCGCGCATCTATGGCGTGCGTTCCGCGATGCCGATGTTTCAGGCGCTGCGATTGTGCCCGCACGCCAAAGTCATTCGGCCCAGCATGGAAAAATACGCCAAAGTCGGACGCGAAGTCCGCCAGATGATGCTGGCGCTCACGCCCGCAGTCGAGCCGCTCTCGATCGATGAAGCGTTTCTCGATCTTTCTGGTACCGCGCGCCTGCACGGGATGTCACCGGCCAAGGCGCTCGCGCGGTTTTCTGCCGAAGTGGAGAACAAACTTTGCATCACGGTTTCGATTGGACTGTCCTGCAACAAATTTTTGGCCAAGGTCGCGTCCGATCTCGACAAACCGCGCGGCTTTGCCGTGCTCAGCGCCGAGGAGGCGCCGGCCTTTCTGGCAACCAAGCCGGTGAGCTTCATTTTCGGCATTGGTGCGGTTAGTGCTGCGCGTTATGCGCGCGACGGCCTTCATCGCATTGCGGATCTACAACAGGCCGGAGAGATCGAATTGATGCGGCGTTACGGCGAAGAAGGACGGCGCCTGTCCCGGCTGTCTCGCGGCATCGATGAGCGCAAGGTCGACGCGGCACGTGAAACCAAAAGTGTGTCCGCGGAAACCACCTTCGAAAGCGACATCGCCGATTTTCGGCCCTTGGAGCGCATTTTGTGGAGCCTCTCGGAGGAGGTTTCGGCGCGCCTGAAGCAGAAGGAACTGGCCGGCGCCACTGTAACCCTGAAGCTCAAAACGGCGGATTTCAAAATCCGCACTCGCGCCCATTCGCTTGAAATGCTGACGCAACTTGCCGGGCGTATCTTTGCCGCTGCACGCATGCTGTTAGAGCACGAGACCGATGGCACGCCATTTCGCCTGCTTGGCGTCGGGGTCAGTGCGCTTGACTCGGCCGCTGCGGCCGATCCCGCCGATCTTGTCGATGGCCGCGCGGCGCTTGCGGAACACGCCGTTGACGATTTGCGCGCGCGCTTTGGCGATACGGTCCTGGTCCGCGGCTTGGGTTTTGAACCCGCGGAGAAATAGCTAAAGCGAAATGATCTTAGGTTGATCAATATTTCGCTTTAGCTTTTTGCTTGGGCATCCGAAAACCGGCATCCAATTTTCGGGATCATGTGCCTTAGCGGCAGGGCGCTGCGTCCTTGATATCCAGCGACGCGAGCTTTCCGTTGATGATGAAATTGTTGTAATCGAGCGCGAGCGCGCGCGAAATGCCGTTGGCATAAAGTTCGAAGCTGATGGCATAGGCCGGCGTCTGCTCGGTACCATTTTCCGTCTTGCCGCGCTCGAAATAGCTGACGGTGACAGGCCAGCGCGGCACCGAGGCAAGCTTCGGCTGCGCAACCGCGGCGTCGTCGTGACTGCGTTCGTCGGGTTTGATCTCGTGGCCTATGACGGTGAGCGTATCGAAGACTTTGTCTCCGGTTTCCGAACCGTCATAAACCGGAAAGCTCAGAACGGCCTGACCGGTGCGCGCCGCCTTGATCACGCGCACCATGTGCTCGGTCGGAAACACGACCCCGGCAGCAAGGCTGAGATTTTTTTGCCGCGGCTTATCTAAGGCCACCGCCGTCTTGGTGGCCTCGCGTTCGGCGCGGCCGTCCACCGAGTCGATGAGGTTTTCGTCGACAAAATTTTGCGAGGTGAATTTAAAGCTCTTGGCATCGGCTCCTTCCCACGTCGTCGACCGTAGATCGCTCGTGGAAACTTTGCCTTCCCCGCTGTCGAGCTCGGACACCTGCCGAAAATCGAGCGAATAGCCTTGGCAGGCGCTGCCGCCAAAATCATAAAGAATGCGCCCGCGCACGCCGGTTAGCTGTGAATTGGCGCGTGTCGTCCCGAGCGACAGATCATAGATCGCGCGGTGTGGAACCAACGTAACCGGCGCGGTGGCGCTCGCCTCCTCGCCCTGTGCGATCGAAAATGCGGCAAGAATCAGCAAGCCGAGGGACAATAGAGCCGCGCGCAGTGCGAACACGTGATCCAAAATCATCATTCAGCTCACATTGCTCGTTGCCGGATCGCCCCCTCCCCGGTTTCTCCCTCTCCTATTCGGCATTGCCGGCATTATTGCGATTACTTGCGATGATGTCCGCGAACATAGGCAGCTCACTGGCGTCCCGCAACAGCAATCGCAACGCTTGCGCGCGCTGCGGTCTTCGGACAGAAAACGCTGCACCCAACCAACATTGCGGAGTTAACCATGGCCGGATCTGCCGAAAACAAGTTGCGGGAACTTGGTATCAGCCTGCCTAAGCCGCCGGCACCGATCGCAAATTATGTTCCTTTCGTGCGCACGGGCAATCTCTTGACCGTTTCAGGCCAGCTCTGCTTTGACGGCGACGGCAAACTTGTCGCCAAGGGACAGCTTGGCGGCGCGGTTTCCGTCGAGGACGGGCAAAAAGCAGCGCGGGCCTGCGCCATCAATCTGCTCGCTCAGGTCAAGGTCGCGATCGGTGATCTCGACAAGGTCGTTCGCGTGGTACGGCTTGGCGGCTTTATCAATTCGGCGGCCGGCTTCGGCGATGGGCCGAAAGTGATGAACGGCGCCTCCGATCTGGTGGTTGCAGTGTTAGGCGACAAAGGCAAGCACGCGCGCTCGACGGTCGGCGTGGCGGCGC
>JBKPIZ010000444.1:0-6318 GCA_046730495.1 Pseudomonadota bacterium | reverse complement strand
CTCAAAGGAACGACCAAGAACACTGATCAAATAGAAAGTTGGTGGGGCGATAAGAATTGGCAAAAACTACAAGGAATGAAAAGCTATCCACGCACCGAAATATTCGCGAACAGATTTTGCAATGAACTCGGATATGCTCACGCGTATTCCTGGCCAATATACGAAAGGGGCCACAAGGCCGGGTCATGTATCATATGGTGCACGCGACCGATCATCCGGAGGCACCCAAGCTCATGAACCGTGCGTATTTTAACGCCACTAAGGCGAGAGAGCCGCTAGAGAAGCTGCAAATGGATCTCGAAAAGTTATGGACGACAACGTAGAGCCTCGTGCCAGGCTCTAAGCCCTTCCACCCACACCTAACCGACCCCATATAACAGCCAGCGGATGGCCATTCTCGGCATCCGTAACGGGTGTCGGAACTCCCTTTGATTTCGGCTTTTGACCTAGATCACGGAGAGAGCCGGCGCCGCCTTGTAAACCCAATGACGATGTTCCGGCCGCGCCGCGGTTATTGGGCATGATGGCTTCCGGTCATTCCGGCGAAAGCGGGAATCCAGTTCTGGGTCCCCGCCTTCGCGGGGACGAGCGGAGGAAAACCCATCCTGCCCTTGGGCGCCGGAATAGGCCGAGGGAAAGGACATGAATTTCGACAAATATACCGACCGCAGCCGCGGTTTCGTCCAGTCTGCCCAGTCGCTCGCGCAGCGCGAGGGACACCAGCAGTTCGCCCCCGAACATCTCTTAAAGGTCCTGCTCGACGACCCCGAAGGGCTCGCCGCCGGACTGATCGACCGCGCCGGTGGCAATTCACGCGCCGCGCTTGCCGCCGCTGAGGCGGCGCGGGCCCAACGGCCCGCGGTGTCGGGCGGCGGGGCCGGGCAGATTTATTTGGACCCGGCGCTGGCGCGCGTGTTCGACGCTGCGGAAAAGGCCGCCGAGAAGGCCGGCGACAATTACGTCACCGCCGAGCGGCTGCTGCTCGCGCTCGCTTTGGATAAATCCAGCGAGGCCGGCAAGATTTTGAAAGACGCCGGCGTCACCGCGCACTCGCTCAATGCCGCGATCGAGACCTTGCGCAAGGGCCGCACCGCGGATTCGGCTTCGGCCGAGAACGCCTATGATGCGCTGAAAAAATATGCCCGCGACCTGACGCAGGCCGCGCGCGACGGCAAGCTCGATCCGGTCATCGGCCGTGACGAGGAAATCCGCCGCACCGTGCAGGTGCTCTCCCGCCGCACCAAAAATAATCCCGTACTGATCGGCGAGCCCGGCGTCGGCAAGACCGCGATCGTCGAGGGCCTGGCGCTGCGCATCGTCAATGGCGACGTGCCGGAAAGCCTTCAGGACAAGAAACTCTTGGCGCTCGACATGGGCGCGCTGATCGCCGGCGCCAAATATCGCGGCGAGTTCGAGGAGCGGCTCAAGGCGGTGCTCCAGGAAATCACCGGCTCCGCCGGCGCCTACATTCTCTTCATCGATGAGATGCACACCATCATCGGCGCCGGGCGCGCCGATGGCGCCATGGATGCGTCGAACTTGCTCAAGCCGGCGCTGGCGCGCGGCGAACTGCATTGCATCGGCGCCACCACGCTCGATGAATACAAAAAGCATGTCGAGAAGGACGCCGCCTTGGCGCGGCGCTTCCAGCCGGTCTATGTCGACGAGCCGTCGGTGGAGGATACTGTTTCCATCCTGCGCGGCTTGAAGGAAAAATACGAAGCGCACCACAAGGTGAAGATCACCGACGGCGCGCTGGTCGCGGCGGCGACGCTGTCGCACCGCTACATTACGGATCGCTTCCTGCCTGACAAGGCGATCGATCTGGTCGACGAGGCGGCGGCGCGGTTGCGCATGCAGATCGATTCCAAGCCGGAAGAGCTCGACAATCTCGACCGCGAAATCGTGCGGCTGAAGATCGAGCAGGAGGCGTTGAAAAAAGAGCGCGACGCGGCGTCGAAGGAGCGGCTCAAGCGGCTGGAAAAGGACCTCGCAGGCCTGCAGGAGAAAGCCGACGCGCTCACGGCAAAATGGAAAGCCGAGAAAGATAAGCTCTCGTCCGCCGCCGAGCTGCAGAAACAGCTCGACAAGGCGAAATACGATCTCACCGACGCGATCCGGCGCGGCGATTACCAGCGCGCCGGCGAATTGCAGTACAGCGTGATCCCGCAGCTCGAAAGCCGGCTGAAAGGAACCGAGAAGGCGGCGGCGAATGCCGGCGCGGCCGGCATGTTGGCCGAGGAAGCGGTCACGCCCAATCACATCGCGCAAGTGGTATCGCGCTGGACCGGCATTCCGGTCGATCGCATGCTCGAAGGCGAGCGCGAGAAACTTTTGCGCATGGAAGATCAGTTGTCAAAGCGCGTGGTCGGGCAAGCTGAAGCTGTGAAAGCGGTATCGACCGCGGTGCGGCGCGCCCGCGCCGGGCTGCAGGATCCGAACCGCCCGATCGGCTCGTTCATGTTCTTAGGGCCGACCGGCGTCGGCAAGACCGAGCTGACCAAGGCGCTGGCGCAATTCTTGTTCGATGACGAGCACGCGCTGATCCGCATCGACATGTCGGAATATATGGAGAAGCACTCGGTGGCGCGGCTGATCGGCGCGCCGCCCGGCTATGTCGGCTATGAGGAAGGCGGCGCTTTGACCGAAGCGGTGCGGCGAAGGCCATACCAAGTCGTGCTGTTCGACGAGATCGAGAAGGCGCACAAGGATGTGTTCAACGTGCTGCTGCAAGTGCTCGACGACGGCCGCTTGACCGACGGGCAGGGACATACGGTCGATTTCCGCAACACGTTGATTGTCATGACCTCGAATCTCGGCGCCGAATATCTGGTCGCCCAGCCTGACGGCGAAGACACCGACAAGGTGCGCGACCAGGTGATGGCCGAGGTGCGGGCACATTTCCGGCCGGAGTTTTTAAACCGCGTCGACGAGATCATTCTATTCCATCGATTGAAGCGCGAGCAGATGGGCCGCATCGTCGATATCCAGTTCGCGCATCTGCAGAAGCTCCTTGAGGAGCGCAAGATCACGATCGCGCTCGATGCCAAGGCGCGCGATTGGCTTGCCGACAAGGGCTACGATCCGGCTTACGGCGCGCGGCCTTTGAAACGCGTGATCCAGAAATCGGTGCAGGATCCGCTCGCCGAGCTTATCCTCTCCGGCCGCATCAAGGACGGCGAGACGGTGAAGATCTCGTCCACCCGCGAGGGCTTAAGCTTCAACGGCACCCCGGTGGCTGCGGCGGCGTAGTTCGTCATTGCGAGCGCAGCGAGGGGGCTGGATTGCTTCGTCGCTTCGCTCCTCGCAATGACGACGTTATCTGGTCCGCTCGTCCCCGCGAAGGCGGGGACCCAGTCGTCCCCATGAAAATAATATGAGAGTTTTCTGGACTCCCGTTTACCCGGGAATGAGCGGAGCGGGAGCTATTGCCGCGCTTGCGGCGCCGCCACCGGCGCGACCTCATTGAGCCGGGCGCGGACGTGCTCGACAAAAGCGCGCGCCGTGGGTTTCGACACGCCGAACACGCGCAGCGGATTGAGCCCACCGGAGCTCTCGACGCTGATTGCGTCCCAAAAGAAGCCGCGGATATGGGTGACCTCGGCGATGTGGGAGAGCGGCAGATGCTCGTCGATGCGCCGCCACGGGGTGAGCCAGAAATAGACATTGCTGGTGGAGACGCCGATCTGGTCGGCGCTCATAATGGCAGGAAACAAGACGCGCGTGCAATTGAGATGAAACAAAGCCCACAGCCGGCTCGAACGCACGGCGATGCGGGCGGGGGTGGTGGAAGCTTGGGTCACAGAATTCTCACGTTTGTTGTGGCCTGTTTCAACGACGCTCTCTCAATCCGCTCGTCCCCGCGAAGGCGGGGACCCAGTTTATCTGACCAAGAATTGCTTTTCTGGATTCCCGCTTACGCGGGAATGAGCGGAGCAAGTACTACCGCGTCGCCACGCGGCCGGAGGAGGCGCGCGAGAGCACGGCGTCGAGCTGATCGCGCTCGTGCTCGAATATCGTCAGCGTGGCGCCGGCGAGTACGCGGCCCCGCGGCAGTTTGATGCGCATCGGATCGACGAAGCGATCGTTGACGATGATTTCGAAATGCACGTGCGTGCCGGTGGACAGCCCCGAGGAGCCGACAAAGCCGATGATCTGGCCCTGGCGAACGTGGCTGCCGACGTCGAGGCCGCGGGCATAAGCGGTGAGGTGGCCGTAGGCCGTCTCGTAACCGTTGGCGTGGCGGAGGCGCACATATTTACCGTAGCCGCCTTTTTCGCCGATCTCTTCGATGTCGCCGTTGCCGGCGGCGAAGATTGGCGTGCCGGGCGGAGCGGCCCAATCGACGCCGCTGTGCAATTCGCTGACATGCAGGAGCGGATGCGTGCGCCAGCCGAAGCCCGATGTCACGACGCCGGTGGCGACGGGCTTGCGCACCAGGAATTTCTTGGCGCTCACTCCGCTGTCGTCATAGTAGTCGTAGACCCCGTCATCGGCGGTCTGGAAGTGATAATAGTGCTTGGTGTCGCCGCCCACCGTGAGCGCGGCATAGCGCACTTCGTTGTGGCCTTCGCCGCTCTCGTCGTCGGAATAAAGCAAATCGAAGCTGTCGCCCGGCTGCGTCTTGCGCTGGAAATCGACGTCGTAGGAGAAGATGCGCACGATCTCCGTGATCACCGGACCCGGCACTTTGTTGCGCAGCGCGGTCTCGTAAATGCTCTGATAGAGGCGCACGCCGCTGCCGTCGTCGGCCGCTTGATCGTCGTTCGCTTCGGCGGTTGCGGTGTCGATGTTGCGGATATCGACCGGCACATATTTGCCGAGATCGGACAGCGCCACGGCGGCGGTGATGCCATTGTCGCCGGCGACGATGACGCGCAACGGCTGCATGTGGCCGAGCCCGGCCGCCGCCAACAAGGCGCGGACCTTCTGGCCTTCTTTCGCGGTCGGATCGACCGCGGCCGGGCCGATCACGCTGATGATGCTCTTGATCTCTTCGGGCGTGGCGCCGAGCTCGCGCAATATCGAGCCGACCGTCTCGCCGCGCTTGAGCGGCACGACGCGCTCGCTCCAATCGGCGCCGCCGGGCACCGGGCTCGACTTCGGCAACAGCGTGACGTTTTCCGGCACCACGCGCGGCACGAAACTGAAATAGGCGCCGGGATCGTTGTCGGCGGCATAGCTGAGCTTGATATTGCCGCCGCCAACATTGAGCGCCGGAATGGCGCCGGTCGCCGAACGCGCGATCGTGTCCCGCACGCTCGCCATCACTTGTTCGACCGGCAACAGCGTCGACGGTTTGACTTTCGACAACAGCGTATTGAGATCGCAGGCGCCGCTCGACACTTTCGCGGCCTTCCCCGCCGGCGTGAGATCGCAGGTGACGAATGTCACCTCGGCTTCGGGCTCGGCGGCGGGCGTCTTGTCGTCTCCCGCAACCGAGTCGGCAAGCAGCTTCTGCGGATTGTATGGAGGGATATTGGCGGAGAGCTCGGTGACGGTGAGCGAAAGATTGCCGCTCACGCGCACATAAGGCCGCACATGGACGAGTTCGCGGTCGCGCAGCCGCGACAAGGTTGGCACGCGCAAAATTTGCCGCGCCACGCTCGGCTCGATCAACGCCGGCAGCCGATCGGTCTTGCGTAATACATTGAGCCGCTCGCCGATCGAGGTAATGGCGCCGCGCAGCGCGCTGCCGACGCGCTCCGGCGCGCTGGCGAAATTGGTTTCGCCGTCAAGCGAAGCGAAAACGGCGCCGCCCATCAGAGCAGCGCCGCACAGGCCGGTCAGAATCGTTCCGCTGAACCATTGTACCGATATGCGCCGGCGATCGACGAGGCCGCCGGTGCCGCCGTCGACTGAAAGCGGCGGCTCGTTGCCGAGATCGATCGTCTCGGCGGCTAAGCGACGATGATGTTTCGCGCCGCGCAGTTTCGCCTGGTCCAAGCCCGCTCCCCCGACCACGTCGCCGACCAAGGTATTCGCTTTGGCCAAAGTCCCCTTCGGCTAAAGTTTCCCTTGAGCGGAGGTCCCCTTACATTTCGGTTGCGCCCCGATGGACTTGCGCAACGAATTTCCCCGAAAGCAACTTCTCCGAGCAGCCGACCGCGCGCAAGCGTTAAACGCCAAGCCTCAAACGCCAAGCCACAAACGCCAAGCTTCACGGTCCTCGACGCATCCCATGTTCCGGCTCACGGATTGCCCGGCTCCCGGACGGCGTGAATGCAAAAAGCTTAAGTGATGCTGTCGCTTACCCCCTGTCCGCGACACTCGATGGATTACGTAAGGATCGTTTGACGAATGTGGCCGCAGTACGGC
>JBKPIZ010000443.1:0-11982 GCA_046730495.1 Pseudomonadota bacterium | reverse complement strand
CCGGAAAAACTGGTGCTCGGCGGCGAAGAGCGCCGCATGACGATACTGTTCAGCGATGTACGCGGATTCACGACCATTTCCGAACACTACAAGGACGATCTGCAAGGATTAACGCGCCTGATGAACCGTTTCCTCACACCGCTGACTAACGCCATCATCGAGCGCAAGGGCACCATCGACAAATATATCGGCGACGCCATCATGGCGTTTTGGAATGCGCCGGTGGACGACCATGAACAGGAAGCGAATGCTTGCGAAGCGGCGCTGGAAATGCTCTCCCGCGCCGAGACGCTTAACGGCGAGCTCAAGCGTGAGGCCGAAAGCGATGGCAGCGTGTATATGCCGCTGCGCATCGGCATCGGGCTCAATACCGGGCCTTGCGTGGTCGGCAATATGGGATCCGATTTCCGCTTCAATTATTCGGTGCTGGGCGACACCGTGAACTTGGCGTCGCGGCTGGAAGGCCGGACCAAGGATTACCGCATCCCCGTCGTCATCGGCTCACGCACCGCCGAAGGCGCTAAGCAAAAATTCGCGGTGATGGAAATCGACTTGATCATGGTCAAAGGCAAGAAGCAGCCAGAAGCAGTATTCACGGTGCTGGCCGCTCGGAAGTAGAAGCCGACCCGCGCTGCCAGGAGTTGCGCGAGGCCAACGCGCAGATGCTGGGGCGCTTCCGCAAGCAGCAATGGGACGACGCCATCGACTTGATTGCGCGCTGCCGCAAATTCGCCAATGGCTTCGATCTTTCCGGCCTCTACGACATGTATGAGGAACGCATAGAACTATATCGGGCGCAGCCGCCCGGACCGGACTGGGACGGCGTCTATGAAGCCGAGACGAAGTAATCCGTATGTCAGCGGCGGGCAGGGACCGCAGTTGAAACAGCGCCGAGGTCGCCTCCCTGCCGTCTTGCCCTTGGTGTCGACGTTTAGATCCGGGGCAGCGATCACCCGCTCTTGCGCCTTTTCTTGCGCCACGGCGGCCCCGGCAAACGATAGCCCGCCGCCGTGGATTTCAACGCAGACCGACCCTACGAAAAGCCCTGCGGCGCATGCCGCGATTCGAACAAGCATAATGACGCGTGCTTTTACGGTTCGGCTCGCGGTTAGTTGCGGCCGCCGCCGGCGAGCACCGCGCGGGTGGCCCGGTCGGGACCGAAATCGTCGACGCTGTCGATGGCGAGGAGATCGGCGAGGCGGGTGCGCGCGCGATTGACGCGGCTCTTGATCGTGCCGACGGCGCAGCCGCAAATCGCCGCTGCGTCATCGTAGGAAAAGCCGGAGGCGCCCACCAAGATTAGGGCCTCGCGCTGATCCGCCGGTAATTTAGCCAGCGCGGCGCGGAATTCCTCGAATTCTACGCGTCCGGTCTGCTCAGGATGCGATTTTAGGGTTTCGGCGTAGCGGCCCTCGGCATCCTCAACCTCGCGGCGCCGCTTTCGATATTCGGAACGGAACAGGTTGCGCAAGATCGTGAACAGCCACGCCGGCATGTTGGTGCCTGGCTCGAACGAATCGATATGCGCCAGCGCCCGCAGCAGAGTCTCCTGCACCAGGTCGTCGGCACGATCGATGTTGCCGCACAGCGAGATCGCGAATGCGCGCAGGCTTGGCACCGTGGCTAGGACTTGGTCCCGAATCGCAGGATCGAGCTTCATGCTCTGTCCACCTTCAGTCCTGGTCTTGGTCGCTTAGACGGCGAACGAGATCGGCGAGATGCTGTGGCACGCCCTGGTTGACCACGTCGTTGTACATGGCGCGCAGTTGCTGCCCGATGCGGGCTTGAACCTCTCGGCCCAAGCGGGCTTCCTTATGGGGGGACGTGGTGGCTGGCCTCGCCATCGGGTCTTGGTTCTCCGGCTTTTCCGCAACCGGCTCTAGGTTGGTCTTGCGGTGCTTCATTGCGTCATCTTTCCCCCGTTCGCCCATTGCCGCCACTCTCAAAACCCCCAACTTAACGTGCGCTAACGCCCTGACAGGCCCCGGAGTTCCCCTGCGGCAAGCGCGCCGGGAACTTTTTTTGCGTTGCGAGGTTTTTGCCAATAACCTCAGTGTACTATGGAAGGGGAGGGTGTTCCGTGTCGACCTCACAAGCCGTACTTCAACATCTGCCGTCGCTGCGGCGCTATGCCCGCGCCTTGACCGGCAGCCAAGCCTCCGGCGACGCCTATGTCGTCGCCACGGTGGAATCTCTGATCGCCAGTCCGCAAGTGCTGGACTCGAGCTCCAATCCACGGGTGGGTCTGTATCGCCTTTTCACCAAAATCTGGAATTCGGTCGCCGTGAACGACAAGGCGGAAGCCAGCGACGTCGTCCTGCCGCCCGAGCAGCATCTGACCCAAATAACGCCGCGGCCGCGGCAAGCCTTCCTGTTGGTAGCCCTGGAAGGCTTCTCGGAAGACGATGCCGCCGAAGTGCTCGACTGCGACCTGCAGACGCTTCGCGCCTTGGTCGAGGAATCCGGCCGCGAGCTTGCGGCCGAAATCGCGACCGATGTCCTCATCATCGAGGATGAAACCTTTATCGCCATGGACATCGAAGCGCTGGTCGAGAGTCTCGGCCACAACGTCATCGGAATTGCGCGCACCCACAGCGAAGCGCTGGCTCTGGCGAAACAGAAACGGCCCGGGCTCATCCTCGCCGATATTCAGCTCGCCGACGGGAGTTCAGGACTGGACGCGGTGAACGAGCTCCTTGGCTCTTTTGAAGTTCCGGTGATCTTCATCACCGCCTATCCGGAACGCTTCCTAACCGGACAACGCCCCGAGCCAGCGTTCCTGATCGCAAAACCGTTCCAGGTCGCCGTGGTCTCGGCCGTTGTCAGCCAGGCGCTGTTTTTCGGCCGTAAAGCGCGCCAGCGCGAACGCAAGCCAAGCGAGCGCCAAGCGACGTTGTGACGCTGTCAGTGTAATTTTGCCAATTCCCGTCGGGTCTGCGAGCAGCTCGCAGCGCGGTTGTGGCGCATTGGCTCTATCGCTCGGCTTCAACAAAAAGTTAGGGCGCAGCCGATCGGCATATCGACTGCGCCCAACGTTGAACGGCCAAGCACGGGGGGAGGGGGAAAGGATGGCCGTCCGCCATGACAAGTGCGGCGCCCCGTCTTTGTTCCTCCCCTCGCGACGTGTCGCACAGGCCGCAAACGCGATTGCGATGTCGAATCCGACCCGTATCACGACGCGGTGACCGGCGACCAGCCTATGGAACCGGACGGGGCGATGGACGTTATCGATGCGGTGTTGTGGTCAGCTCGGGGGATTTTCGTGTGCGTGATCGATCGCAGGGGTGGTCGCATCAGCGCTGCGGAGCAATCCGATGGCCAAGCTGTTCGTTCGCATCGCAGGCGCGCTGGGAGTAACGGCGCTTGCCCTGTTATTTGTCGGGCTTATCCCATTCTTCTCGGATCCGACCGTTGGTGCTGGCATCGCCGCTAAGGCGCCAAGTTTCACCGTCAATCGGCAATTCAAGGGCGACCGGTTGCCTGTCCCCGGTGCTCCAAGCGTCGCGCGACGCGGGCTGAGCACACAGGAGCAATCAGCAAAGCCGCAGAAGATTCCCGTCGGATGCGAGGGGTCGTTTTCTCCGATCTCGTCGCCTCGCTTGGCGCACATCGTGGGACGCTGCATGACGTAATCGAAGCACCTTGGATTGTTTGTTGCTGCATGCGATCACAGCCGTGACGCTGTGGCTTGCGGGCTTTTCTCTCGGCTCGGATTTTCGATAAATAAAATTAGAATACAATCAAAGCGGCGCATGCAGCCCGCCGCGTTATTTATTTGTTTGTTCTGTTTCTCATTCCAGCTGTCATCTTCGGGCGTTTTGTTTGATATCGGAATGGAACTTTAAGTTCCCTTCAATGGTTGATGTGAGCAGAACGGCATTTCAGCACGGGAGGTGTGTCGTGTCAGCAACCAGCCGCGCAGGTGTTTGCCGCGCGATCGCAACGGTTGCGATTGTCGCGGTCTCCGCCGGCCCCGCTTTGGCGCAGGCGCTTTCGTTCGCGCCGGCTTTTCGTTTCGATCAACCATTGTCTCAATACGCGCCGCAACAACAGGACGAAGAGGCTGGAACGGAGCAGTTACCGGCGCAGTTTCGCCGGCAAACGGTGACTTATCCGACCAACGAGCCGCCCGGCACCATCATCATCGATACCGGGCATGCTTTTCTTTACTTGACGCTCGGCCATGGCATGGCGATGCGCTATGGCATCGGCGTCGGACGCCAAGGCTTCACCTGGTCCGGTGTACAAACGATCGTGCGCAAGTCCGAATGGCCGGACTGGATTCCTCCGGCGCAAATGGTGGCGCGTCAACCTTATTTGCCTCGCTGGGTCGGCGGCGGTCCCGGAAATCCTTTGGGCGCGCGGGCGCTCTATCTCGGCAATACCGAATACCGCATCCACGGCACCAATGATCCAAGCTCGATCGGCAAGCACGTTTCGAGCGGATGCATCAGATTGCAGAACGCCGATATCATCGATCTCTACAATCGTGTCGGGATTGGAACGAAAGTGGTCGTGCTGGCAAACGACCCGCGGCGGGTGTCGCTTGACGACGACAAGCCGGTTGTGATGCAAGACGCGGCGAACGGCGCCCGGATGTCGGCACAAATTCCAGTGCGGCCGGCGGCGCAACCGCGTGAACTTGCTACCAGCCGAAGCGGACCGTCCGGCCTTTATTGATCGGCAAACTTGGCGCCGCAAAATCACCGCCGCCGCAAATCCGGGCGCCGCGCGTGGCGGATGGCGGCGATGCAATACGCACGACCCCTTTTCAATCAAGCCGAAAGTAACGATCTATTTCGGGAGGTGCCGGAAGCGAGACGTTAACGGCATGGATAGGTCAGAAGTTGTCAAGCGGCCGAAATTCGGTTCCGAACACCGGCCCCCGCAGGATCAAGCGACGGAACTGTTTCCGGACTTTACGACTGTCCGCGAGGCGTTCGAGGCTGCGCAGCTCGGCGTCTGGTCATGGGATCTCGCTACCAACGCGGTGAACTGGTCAAGCAACCTTGCGGCGCTGCACGGCTTACCGCCCGGCGGTTTTGACGGCAGCTATGCCGGCTTCCTTAAACTTATCAACGAAGAGGATCGCGCCGCGGTCGATGCTGCCCTCCAAGAAGCGGTGCAAAAACAGAGCGGCTTTCGCACCCGATATCGCGTTGCACACACCACGAATTCCGGCGAGCGCTGGCTCGCAACGAGCGGCGCTGTTTTCGTCGAGGGCGGCGCCGCCAGACGCGTCGTCGGTTTGTGCTACGACGCGACCGAGCGCGCCAATCTGGAAACGGAGTTGCGCAGCAGGATCAAGCAGCAAGAAGCGCTGGCGCAGCTTGGCGAGCGGGCATTGGTGGAGCCGGATCTGGAGCGGCTCTTAAACGACGCGGTCAGCAGGATTGCGCTGACGCTCAATGTCGATTTCGTCAAGATCCTGGAATTGCTCCCCGGCGATACCGAGCTATTGCTACGAGCCGGCTATGGTTGGAAATCCGATCTGGTCGGTTCGATTCTGACCACAACCGCGCCGAACAGTTTTGCACGTTTTACCCTGGACTCGGCGGCGCCGACTGTCGTCGACAATTTCGACGCCGAGGCGCAATTTGAGGTGCCGAGCTATTTGAAGGATCACAACTGCAAGAGCGGCGTGACCGTGAGCATCGCCGGCCGCGACGGCCGGGCCTATGGCATTCTCGGCGTCTGCACCGCCAAGAAAAGAAGATTTGGTCCACAGGATATTTCGTTCTTGGCCGCCGTCGGCAACTTTTTAGCCGGCGCTATTCAGCGCCGCCAGCTCGAACAGCGCCACGAATTGATGATCCGCGACATGCGGCACCGCTCCGGCAATCTGTTCTCGCAGTTGCTGGCGCTGTTCTCGCAGACGGCGCGGACGTCGAAGGGCATTCCCGACCTCACCAGCAAGTATCAGGCGCGCGTCCTGGCGATGGCGAATGCTCACCGCTTGATCACCGAGGGCGGTTGGAAATCGATCCCGATCATGGAGCTGCTTTACGTCGTCTTGGGACCTTATATCGACCGGGTGTTGTTCGACGGCCCGAACTTCGATCTCGAGCCCGATCCGGTCTTCCATTTGAGCGCGGCCCTGCACGAGCTTGCCGCCAACGCCATCAAGCACGGCAGCCTGTCACGGCCAAAGGGCCAGCTCGAGTTGCGCTGGTCGGTGAGCCGCGCGCAGCGCGGGATGACGCTTTCACTCGATTGGGTTGAGAAAAATGGCCCGCCGGCGCGCCGGCCGCGCAAACTTGGCTTCGGCATGCGGCTCATTGATCTGGTCATCCGGCGGCAGCTCAACGGCGAAGTCGCCTATTCATATTCGCGCAAGGGACTGAGCGTGAAACTGGCCGTGCCGCTGACACACGAACGCTGGCCGAGTCACGGCGCGCAATCGTTGCCCACAGCCCCCTCGCCGCGCTGAATAAGTCTCGGTCTTCGGCCGACCGCATCCTTTTCCGTTGCCGCTGCAAATCGTTACAGTGCCGCCGGATCAAACGGGGATGGCACAGTCGTGAAAGAACAAGTGGTCAGCTTCAAGTCCGCAGGCTTGCGCCTGCATGGCGCACTCGGCGTTCCCGATGACCTGCAGGCGTCGGAGCGCCGCGCCGCGTTTCTGGTATTGCACGGCTTCGGCTCCAACTCCGAAAGCTCAAACGTATTGGCGCCGACGCGGGTGCTCAATCAATTCGGCTATGTCACGCTGCGCTTCGACATGCGCGGTTGCGGCAAAAGTGAAGGCGAATTCGGCCGGGTCATCTGCCTTGAACAGGTCGAGGATCTCTGCAATGCGCTCGATTTTCTCGCCACCCATCCGGCGGTCGACCCCGACCGCATCGGCGCGATCGGTTCGAGCTTCGGCGGCGCGGTTGCCGTCTACGCCGGCGGCACCAATCCGCGCCTTGCCGCCGTAATCTCAAACGGCGGCTGGGGTCACGGTGAACGCAAATTTCGCGGCCAGCATCGCACGCCGGAGGCCTGGGCCAAGTTCAGCAAAATGCTGGAAGAGGGCCGTACCTATCGGGCGCGGACCGGCAAATCGCTGATGGTGCCGCGCTACGATATCGTGCCAATCCCCGACCACGTGCGGGAAAACTTGGAGCGGCAAAAGGTCGGCATGCTGGCGCCGAATTCGGTTGAGATGTTTCCCGCCGAGACGGCGCAGAGCATGTTCGATTTTCGCGCTGAGGAGGTGGTCGGGAAGATCGCGCCCCGCCCCTTGCTCTTGATCCATGCCGCCAACGATTCGGTGACACCAACCGAGCAGTCGATCGAAATGTTCAAGCGCGCCGGCCAGCCGACCGAATTGCATCTGTTCAGCGGGCTCGATCATTTTCTGTTCGCCGAGAATTCGGCGCGGGTCTGGACGCTGCTGAGCAATTGGCTCGACGCCTATTTCCCGGTACGGGGCAAGGCATGAGTGCGCCCGCCAAGCTAGTCGGCCATGACGAGCTCGGCCGTTTCATCGCGGACATTCTCGTCAAGCACGGCGCCAGCGCGCATGATGCCGCGATCGTGGCGGAGGGTCTGGTCTGGGCCAATTTGCGCGGCGGCGACGGCCATGGCGTATCACGGCTGCCGCGCTATGTGAGACTGTTGGCGGCCGGCGAGATAGACGCCAAAGCGCAGCCGCGGCTTATCCATGATCGCGGCGCGACTTTGATGATCGATGGCGGCCACGGCTTCGGCCCGGTCGCGGTCATGGAGGGGGCGGCGCGCGCGGTCGAGCGGGCCAAACTGACTGGCGTCTGCTTTGCGCTCATTCGCCACACCACGCATACCGGCGCCATCGGCCGTTACGCGCAATGGATCGCCGGACGCGGCTGCGCCGCTCTTCTCATGGGTGCCGGACCCACTCTGATGGCCTATCACGGCGCGCGCGTCGCCAGCATGGCGACGAGTCCGATCGCCATAGCGGTGCCAAGCGGCAACGGCCTGATCGCACTCGATATGTCGTCCAGCACCATCTCCAACGGCAAGATCTTGCAGGCTCGCGCCACCGGCGCCGCGCTCCCGGAAGGCACGGTACTCACCGCGGCCGGCGAGCCGACGACCGATCCGAAGCAGGCCGAAACCCTGCTGCCGCTCGGTGGGCCCAAGGGTTCGGGATTGGCATTCATGTTCGAAATGCTGGCGAGCGTGCTTGCGGCAGCGCCGATCCAGGCGCCAGCGCTTGGTCCAAAAAAACGCACGCGGCACACGGCCAATACCGCGATGCTCGTGATCGATATCGAGACGTTTCGGCCGCTGATGGAATTTCAGACTGACGCCGACGCGCTCGCCGCCGTCCTCAAGGCGTTACCGCGCCGGGCCGGCTTCGATGAAATTTTGTTACCCGGCGAGCGTGGCAGCCGCACCGAAGCGGCGCGCCGCAAATCCGGAGTCCCGATCCCGGCAAAGCTGTGGGAGGAATTGGCGGCGCTAGCCAAAGCGGATGGGGTGAGGATGCCGGATATCGGGGGCGTTTCGTGAATCTCCGCACGCAGTCGGCGGCAAGTGTAGCCGCGGCACAGCCGCCATTTCGCGCCGAGCATATCGGCAGCCTGCTGCGCCCGGCAAAGTTGCTGCGCGAGCGCGCCCGCTTCGCCTGGGGGGAGATCAATGCGGCCGAACTCGCCGCCGCCGAAGATGACGCCATAACCGATGCGATCCGGCTGCAGGAGCGGTTGGGCTTCAAATTTGTCACTGACGGCGAATTCCGCCGCCGCTCCTATCACAGTTTCTTCTACGGCGCGCTCGGTCAATTGCGCATCGACACGATCGGCGGCGCCGACGCCGTTGGTGCCGACGGGCAAGGCGGACGCGGCGCACAGCCGGTCGCGATTGTCGGCAGCCGCGTGCAATGGACCCATCCGATCAATGCCGGCGACGCGGCCTTCCTCAAAACTCGCTCAGATCGCTGGGCGAAAATCACGATTCCGGGGCCTTGCGCGCTTCATTTCCGCGGCGGCGATGCCGCCGTAACGGCAAGCGCATACCAGGACGCCGATCAGTTCTGGCCGGATACGATTGACGCTTTCACGCGCGAATTTCACGCCCTTGCAGCGGCGGGTTGCCGCTATGTCCAGATCGACGAGACCGCTTTCGCCAAATTCGGCGATCCCCACGTACAAAGCGCGCTTGCCGCGCGCGGCGATGACTGGAGCACGCTGATTGACAAATACATCGCCGTCACCAACCGCTTGCTCGCTGCCGCGCCGCAAGAAATGCACATCGGCATGCACCTTTGCCGTGGCAATCGCGGCGGCCACTGGCACGCCGAAGGCAGCTACGAAGAGGTTGCGGAGCGGCTCTTCAATGCGTTGGCTATTCAGTTTTATTTTCTGGAATACGATACGCCGCGCGCCGGCAGCTTCACGCCGTTACGCTTCGTGCCGAAGCATAAATCTGTCGTGCTAGGGCTTGTCTCCACGAAAGTGCCGGAGCTTGAAGATAAAGCGGCGCTCAGACGCCGGCTCGATGAGGCGACCAAATTCGTGGCGGTGGACCGGCTCGCGGTCAGTCCGCAATGCGGCTTTGCCAGCCTCGACACCGGCAATCCGGTCACGGTCGAGGCGCAAACCCGCAAGCTCGCATTGGTCTGCGATTTAGCGCGCGATATTTGGGGCGATACGTAGGGACTTTCCGTGCGACTGATGGAATCGACGATCACTCGGATTTTTGCTCTGGCCGCGATTGCTTTGGTGCCGCTTGCGCCGAGTTCGTCGGCGCAAGACGCATATCCAACCCACCCGGTCCGCGTCATCGCGGCTTCGGCCGCCGGCGGCAATCCCGACGTATTGGCGCGCATTCTGTCCGCCCGCTTGAGCGAGATCTTCAACAATCCGTTTGTGGTCGAGGACGTGCCGGGAGTCGGCGGCGTGATTGCGGCCAAGCAGACCGCGGCGGCGCGGCCGGACGGCTATACGCTGGGGCTTAACGATTCCGGCTCGCTCGGCATCAGTATCGCGATGAATCCTGACGCCAATTACACGCTCAAGGATTTCACCCCGATCACCGCGCTGGCGCGGTTGCCGACCATCCTGGTCATTCGGCCGGATGTACCGGCCAATACGCTGGCCGAATTTGTGGCGCTGGCCAAAGCGAAGCCAGGGGCGATGAGCTTCGGCTCCGCGGGCACCGGCTCGATTCATCAGATGACGATGATCATCTTCGCAAAAGTTGCCGGGATTTCTCTTTTGCACGTGCCCTATCGCGGCGGCACCGGGCTCGTCAACGCGCTGTTGACCGGTGAGGTCGATGCCGGCTGGTCCGGAATTCCCAATGTCGTTTCGCTGATCAAGACCGGCAAACTGCGCGCGCTCTGCATCAGCGTGTTAGAGCGCGATGAATCGCTGCCCGAGGTGCCGACCTGCGACGAGCGTGGCTATAAAAACTTCGACGTTGCAACCGTGCTTGGATTGCAGTCCTCGGCCGGCGTGCCCGCGCCGATCGTCGCCAAGCTGCAGTCTGCGGTGGCAAAGGTCTTGCGCGAGCCCGAGATCGCCGCGCGGTTAAAGACGCTGGGAATCCACTTGGCGGAAAATGGTACTGCCGCCTACGCCAAATTCATGCAGGACGACCTCGACCGCTACACCAAGGTGGTCGAGGAATTTCATTTGCAGATAAAGCCATAGCGCAATGGCGTCTGGTTAGCTGTGGCCAGCCCGCAGATAATCTACGCCTCCGCAAGCCTTAGTGAGATCAGCCGCTCGAGCGCCGCATGATCGGCAAGAAGCGCCGCCGACTGCCCGCGATGCACGATGCGGCCCCGTTCGAGCACGATCACGTTCTCGGTCAGCGGCAGCGCAATTTCGACATGCTGCTCGACCAGCACGAAAGCGTTGGCGCGTTCTGCAATCATTTGCCGGAGCGCCGCTGTCAGCTCTTCCACCACGATCGGCGCCAGGCCCTCGAACGGTTCGTCGAGCAAAAGCAACGCCGGATTGGTCATCAGCGCGCGCGCGATCGCCAGCATTTGCTGCTCGCCGCCGGACAATTGATTGCCCAGATTGCGGCGGCGCTCGGCAAGCCGTGGAAACAATTCATAGATGCGCGGCAACGACCACGGGCCGTTCCGGGCGGCGACGGTGAGGTTTTCCTCAACCGTGAGCGTCGAAAAAATCTCGCGTTCCTGAGCCACCCAGCCGATGCCGGCGCGGGCCCGCCGGTGCGGTGGTTCATCGGTGATATCGGTGCCGCGCCAGAAGATGCGGCCGCGGCTCACCCGCGTATAGCCAATGATCGTGAGCAACAGCGTCGACTTGCCCACGCCGTTGCGGCCGAGCACGGCAAGGCTGCCTTGCGGCACGAGCTCGAGCGACACGCCGTCGAGCACCACGGCGGAGCCGTAACCGGCGCGCACATCTTCGATCGCAAGCAGCGATTCAGCCATGGTGAAACCCGCGCTGTTGCTTGCCGAGATAAACCGCGCGCACCTGCGCATCGGCCGCAATCTCGGCGGGCGTGCCTTCGATCAAAATGCTGCCGCCGACCATCACGATGACTCGGCTGGCAAAACGAAACACGAGCTCCATGTCGTGCTCGATGAACAGAACCGCGATGTCGCGCGACACTCCGGCGATGGCGGCGAACAGTTCTTTGCTTTCGTCGCGCGGCACGCCGGCCGCCGGTTCGTCGAGCAGCAGGACCTTAGGTCGGCTCGCCAGCGCCAAAGCAATTTCGAGAAGGCGCTGCTGGCCGTAGGCAAGTTCGCGCGCCGGGCGATGGCAGACGGCGCCCAGCATCAGTGCGCCGAGAATATGATGGGCTTCTTCGATTTCCTCGCGATAGGCGATCAGGCGGCGCCACCAGGTTTGCGCGACCCGCCGCCGCTCGCAGACCGCCAGCGTCACCGATTCGAGCGCAGTCAGATGCGGAAACAGCGAATTGATTTGATAGGTTCGGGCAAGGCCGCGCCGCACCCGCTCTTCGGGGGCGAGCGCGGTGACGTCCTCGCCGCCAAGCAGGATTTGGCCACCATCGGGACGCAACATA
>JBKPIZ010000442.1:0-6605 GCA_046730495.1 Pseudomonadota bacterium | reverse complement strand
GCGCTCAAACATCTGCATCTGCAAGAAACGGTCCTGCTCGAAGACGATTCGGAGGCGATGATTAAACTGGTCGGCAGGCGCGTCGTGCCGATTCTTGTGAAGGACGACGGTCAGCCCATGCTCGAGAGCATGGATATGGTCGCCCATATCGATAGCATCGGCGAACCGATCCTCGTCGGTCCTCAGCGCAGCGAACTTGCTGCATGGGCGAGCGCCACTGCCGATAAGACCGCGCCGCTGACATGGCCCCGCTATCCGCTTCTTGGCCTGCCGGAGTTCAGCACCATCGCTGCGCACGATCCATGGGCTGACCGTCGTCTTTCACAAGAATCGGCACGACGCGCTTGCCGACCAGCTTGATCATGGCCTCCGAGTCGTCTTCGAGCAGGACTGTTTCTTGCAGATGCAGGTGCTTGAGCGCGGCGGCCATGCGCACGCGAAAGCAAATCGAACAGTGCTCGAATAAATAGAGTCTCATGACACCGGCTCCGCGGTTTGCAGCCGGTGTAGCTTTTTGGTTTTGCGCGGCGCGTTTTCCTTTTTCACCGGCAGGCATTGCTCGGGTTGGCCGCGACAGCAATTGTCGGTCAGGTAGGCGATCAGCGTGTTCATCGTCTCGTAGCGCGCCGCATAAATCATGGAACGGCCCTCGCGCCGCACTGTCACCAGCTCGGCATCGCGCAACCGATCGAAATGAAATGTCAGCGTGTTCGGGGCGAGATCGAGGGCGTCGGCGACGGCGCCCGCAGGCATGCCGTCGCGGCCGGCTTCGACCAGAAGGCGGAAAATATCGAGCCGATTATCCTGCGCGAGCCCGGCCAGGGCCGCGAGCGCATCAGGCTTTTTCATATTTCAATAAGTATTGAAATATTATCCGGCCGTCAAGAGATATTTCAATAAATACTGAAATAATTCAGGCGGCCGGAACACCGGGCTTAGAAGCGCCCACCTTGCCCGCGCGGCGGCGACTTCAGCGTCACTTGCCGCGTCGTTTTCGGCGGCGGGATCTCAAACCGCAGCTGCGCGGCCGATGGGTGATCGACCTTGGAGGTTCGTCCGTCCTGTTGCAGGCGGCGATGGACCTCCGGCCACGGCGGCGGTTCGGGCGTCTCCTGCAGCCAATGGGTCACCGCCGCCTCGTCGCACCATTGTAGAAGCTTCGGCATCACTGCCCGGTGCGCCGGCGCGAACATGAAGGCGCGCATCGCGCGTTCATCGGTCCACAGCGTGCGGGTCCAGAAGGCGAGATGGGCGTCGCCCAACAGCGAGACCGCGAGGTTTCCCGGCATATTTTTGGCCTCGCGCGCCGAGCGCAGCGAGCCGAGCAAAAACGCCGGCAAATAACGCAACGACCGCACGCGAAGGCGAGTGATCGAAACTAGGGTCATGGCTTAGGCTCGCTCATTCCCGCGCAAGCGGGAATCCAGATGAAATGAATTGGCGTCGAGATAAGTTTCCTGGGTCCCGCTTTCGCGGGGACGAGCGGATAGTAACAGCCGACCCAATCTGAACGGAACTTTAGAACCGATAATTGACGCCCGCGCGCACCACATTCATCTGTCGGTCAGGGACGGCGCACCGGGAACCGCGATGGTGCTGTTCACAGTGCCCAAATCGACATAGAGGTATTCAAGCTTTGCGCTCCAGTTCGGGCCGAGCGCAAGTTCGGTGCCGCCGCCGATGGTCCAGCCGTTTGGCGTTGCGTTTTGAGTAAACGAGGCATTCACGCCGCCGCCGGTCGCGGTGCCCTTGAGCGCGACACGGCCGAAGGCATAACCGCCGGTGGCGTAAGCGAGCCAGCCGTCGCCCGCGTAACCGATGCGCGCGCGTGCTGTGCCAAACCAATTGATGTCGTGCTCGAGCGAGGCGTTGGTCACTGTCAGACAGGTCGCGCATTGGGCGCTGATGCTGCCTTTGGGATTGCTCCAGTCGAAATCGGCTTCCGCGCCCAGGACCAGCGCGCCGGACTGCCAATTGTATCCGGCCTGGCCGCCGGCAACCGCACCAAAGACCGCAGTGTCGGCGGTCGCGAAAGGCACGCCGCCGACCATAAAAGTGCTCCGATCGCGCGCTAAGCGACGCCGACATTGCCGCCAATGTAAAAACCGCCCCAGTTGGCGACGGCGCGATACGCTGCCGGCGGCGCATAGACCGCCGGTCCCGGGACGGGCGGCGGCAAATCGGCCGCCCGCAGGCCAAACGGCGCGAGCGTAACAGTCGCGATTGATGCTGCGATGAGCCGGCGCACGAAACCCTCCTCGATTCGTCGTGGCGGTGGTCGCAAATACGGAACAGCCCAATCGGTTAATAACCGGTTAGGCACGCGTGATCGCATACGAAGCGTTGAAATAGGGGCAGCGAAATGATGAGTTACGCTCAACTGCAATGAGCGTCACATTGAGAGCCGCATAATAACGTCAATAGCTGAGTGTGCCTTGCAGCGCCGTGTTGCCGCCGTCGTAACGAAACGCGGCAGCGTTGAAATTCGGCGGGCCCAAGCTGCCTGTGGCGTTGTTGGAAAAACCGTAGCCCTGCTGCGGTTTGCCGAACATGCCGGTAGTCAGCTGCGTTTCATTATGCTCGGCATGAATGAAGGCCACGGCGTAAGTCCCTGCCGGAACACCGGCGAATACGCAATTGGCTGCACCACCGCGGATCGGCGCAATCACGCCGCGCCATTCCTGCCCGATTTTCGGAAACGCGGCGGGTGAATTGAACAGCGCGCAGCGCACCACGCCATCGCTGTTGCGTACTCCGGTGACGGTGATCGACAGCTTCCCGGCCGGCTGCGACAGGCCAGCGGTCAGCGTCGATACATAAACAAGTGCCGCAGCGGTGGCGACCTCGGCGCGAAATAAATGCAAGGTGAAATCCCCCTCGCAAAAACACTTATCGTCCATCCCGCCGCGTGACAAGCGCCAGCGCCGCCGCCATAGCCAGCGAGCCCAAATTTTGAGCAACCGACACGTTGAGATGGCGCACAACCGCGATTTGCGGTGGCGTGCCTTTGGCGCGGAGATTGCTTAGCATCTGTTGCTGAACATAGAGAGCGGGCGAGCCGGGGAATCGTCATGTTCGACGAGATGACGGGAAGCGCGGATAACGGCGGCGCCGTGCGGCCGCCCTATGCCGAACTGTCGCGCTGGCTGGACAGGGTCAAACCCGACCTGCTCAATCTGCGCCGGCGCGAAGCCGAAGTGCTGTTCCGCCGCATCGGCATTACTTTTGCCGTCTACGGCGATCCCGAGGCGCAGGAGCGCCTGATCCCGTTCGATATCATTCCGCGAATTCTCGCCGCCGAGGAGTGGCAGCTTCTGCATCGCGGGCTGGAGCAGCGGGTCAATGCCATCAATGCCTACCTCAAAGACATTTACGGCAAGCGCGACATCGTCAAAGCCGGCATCGTGCCGGAGGATCTGATTTTCCAGAATCCGCTGTTCCGTCCGGAAATGAACGGCCAAACGGTGCCGCACGGCATTTACGTCCACATCGCCGGCATCGACATCGTCCGGGTCGATCCGAAAACGTTTTACGTGCTCGAGGACAATGTCCGCACGCCGTCCGGCGTCTCCTACATGCTGGAAAATCGGGAAATCATGCTGCGGCTGTTTCCCGAATTGTTTTCCCGCTATCGCGTCGCGCCGGTCGAAAATTATCCGGACGAGCTTTTGGATACGCTCAAATCGGTGGCGCCGCCGAGTGCGCGCGGCGATCCGACCGTCGTGCTGCTGACGCCGGGGCTGGCCAATTCCGCCTACTACGAGCACTCGTTCCTCGCCGACAAGCTCGGCATCGAACTGGTCGAAGGCCGCGATCTGACGGTGCGCGACGACGTCGCCTATATGCGCACGACCGAAGGGCTCAAGCGCGTCGATGTGATCTACCGGCGCATCGATGACGATTTTCTCGATCCGCTGGTCTTCCGTTCCGACAGCGCGCTCGGCGTACCGGGCCTGATGTCGGCTTACCACGCCGGCAATGTGACGCTTGCCAATGCGGTCGGCACCGGCATCGCCGATGACAAGGCGGTCTACAGTTATATGCCGGAGATCATCGATTTCTATCTGAGCGAGAGCCCGATCCTCAACAATGTGCCGACCTGGCGCTGCCGCGAGCCGGACCATTTGAACTATGTGATGGACCACATCGAGGAACTGGTGGTTAAAGAAGTGCATGGTTCCGGCGGCTACGGCATGTTGATCGGTCCGCAAACCGAAAAAGCGAGCATCGCCACGTTCCGGCGTAAACTGAAATCGGCGCCGCACAATTTCATCGCCCAGCCGACGCTGGCACTTTCAACGTGCCCGACCTGCACCGGCAATGGGTTGGCGCCGCGCCATGTCGATCTGCGTCCATTCGTGCTGAGCGGGCGAGACGGTGTACGCATCGTCCCTGGCGGACTCACCCGTGTCGCTCTTGGGGATGGCTCGCTGATCGTCAATTCCAGCCAGGGCGGTGGCACCAAAGACACCTGGGTGCTGGACGGATGAGGCACACGTGTCCCGCGACCGCGGCACGCGAGTGTCGCGCGTGGAGTTGACGCGATGCTGTCGCGCACCGCCGATAATCTTTATTGGCTCGCCCGGTATGTCGAGCGGGCGGAATATCTGGCGCGTATCCTCGACACCACGCTGCGCTTGAACACCTTGCCGTTGAGCTATGGCGGCGTCACCAACGAATGGGAATCGGCGGTCGCCAGCGCCGGCTGCGTCAGCGCCTTCTTTGCCGCCCACGACGAAGCCAATGAAGAAACGGTGACGGACTTTTTGGCGTTCTCGACTAAAAACCCTTCGTCAATCCGCAACTGCTTTGAAATTGCCCGGCTTAACGCCCGCGCGGTGCGCACCGCGCTCACGACCGAGATGTGGGACACCATCAACGGCATCTGGCTTGAATTGAAAAACTGGAACAAAGGCCCGTCCTCGCGCGAGGAGTTGGCGCGCTTCCTGCGCTGGGTGATGGGCTCCTCGCTGCGCTACGACGGCTCCGCCTACCGGACCATGCTGCGCAATGACGCTTATTGCTTCTCGCGCATCGGCGTTTATCTGGAGCGCGCCGACAACACCGCGCGCATCCTCGACGTCAAATACCACCTGCTGCTGCCGCCCGTCGCCAAAGTGGGCGGGCCGCTCGATTACTTCCAATGGGCATCGATCCTGCGCTCGGTTTCAGCGCTGACCGCCTATCACTGGGTCTATCGCCAGAACGTCAAGCCATGGCTTGTCGCCGAACTGTTGATGCTCAAGGATGAAATGCCGCGTTCGCTGGCGAACTGCTATGAAAATTTGGTGCAAAACCTCGACCATATCGCGACCGCTTACGGACGGCAGGGGCCGGCGCAGCGCCACGCCCGCGCGGTGCGGGCACGGCTGATGAACAGCCGGATCGAGGAGATCTTCCAGCGCGGATTGCACGAATTTATCGGCACTTTTATCGAGGACAATAACCGGCTTGGCTCCGCGGTCGCGGCGCAATATTTAAATTAGGTCAACATATTTACCTCGACCGCTCGCTTCCAATTCCGAGATCTCGCCTGCGCCATGCACGTGCGAATACACCATAGCACCGTCTACCGTTACGACCCGCCGGCGGCCGGCGCGATTCAGCTCTTGCGGCTTACTCCTCGCGACTTCGACGGTCAGCATGTCGTGCGCTGGCGCATCGAGTTGTCCGCGGATGCGCGCCTGACACCGCACGAAGACGCGTTCGGCAACATCACCCATGTCTTCACCGCTACCGGCCCCTTGGGCGAACTGCGCGTCGACGTCGATGGCGAGGTCGAAACGCAAAACACTCACGGCGTCATCAGCGGCGCCGTCGAACGTTTTCCACCGCGCCTGTTCCTGCGCCCGACCCGCTTGACCACGGCGGACGAAGCGATCCGCGATTTCGCGGAAAGGGCGCGCGCCGGCCGCGACGGCGACGCATTGGCGCAAGCGCACGCTTTGCTGGAAGGGCTGCACCGTGAAGTGGCGTTCGATCTGGGAATGACCGATGTGGTGCCGAGCGCGAGCGAAGCCCTCGCGCTCAAGCGCGGCGTCTGCCGCGACCACTGCCACATTTTTCTCGCCGCAGCGCGTCACCTCGACATTCCGGCTCGCTACATCGCCGGCTATCTGCAGATGGCCGATGGCCAGATCGAGCAGGAGGCCGGCCACGCCTGGGCAGAAGCTTTCATTCCCGATATCGGCTGGATCGGGTTCGACCCGGCCAATGGCCTTTGTCCCACTGAGGCCTACGTGCGCGTCGCCGTCGGGCTCGATTCGATTGGCGCCGCGCCGGTGCGCGGCGTGCGCTTCGGCGTCGGCAGCGAGGATCTGGAAGTCGCGATCAAAGTCGGCCAGTGATCGAGCCGTGCCACATCTTCGCGTGCGCACCAAAATCAAAAATGCCAATGTCCGGCTGGGCCGAAGTCGAGCGCTGCCCACCGTCTTGATCCTCGAAGCCTAGTTGCACGCAACGGTGAGCACCAATCGCTCGTGATTGGGGGTGACTTAATTCGTCTGGTGAAATTTTCACCATTTTTTAGACAACTCAAAAATTTTTGATGCGAGCCAGCGATTTAGAAAGCTGTCGTAGCAAAAAGCGCCTGCCGCCACTTAGTC
>JBKPIZ010000441.1:0-5992 GCA_046730495.1 Pseudomonadota bacterium | reverse complement strand
ACTGGCGTCAAAGCATTGCGCAAGGCGTGCTTGAATATGACGCGGTGTTCGAGGAGCCCTTTGGCGCGCGCGGTGCGGATATAGTCGCTTTCCAAGACGTGGAGCATTGCGCTGCGCGTATGCCGCATCAGGACCGCGGCAATCGCATTGCCGAGCACAAAAGCCGGCATGATCATCGTGGCGAGGCCGGCCCGCCAGTCCTCGGTGAGCGGCACGTAACCGGACGCGGGAAGCCAGCCGAGCTTCACCGAGAATAGAAAGATCAGCATGATGCCGAGCCAAAAATTCGGCGTCGAAATACCCCACAGCGCGAAAACGTTGGCCGCATAATCCCAAAGGCTGTCCTTCTTGACCGCCGAGACGATTCCGGCGCCGATGCCGAATGTGAGCGCGATGACGATGGCCATCGACGCCAGCGTGATCGTGACCGGCAGTTTTTTGACGATAAGTGATAGCACCGGCTCCTTGAGCCGCATCGATTCGCCGAGATCGCCGGACAGCGCGCCCTTGACCCAATAGACGTACTGGACCGGCAGCGGGCGATCGAGATGATAGTGCTGGCGTATCTGCTCGATCGCCGCGGGATCGCGCTCTTCGCCGGCCATGACCAGCGCGGGGTCACCCGGCAAAAGGTGTTGCAGCGAAAAAATAATCACCGACACGAAGAATAAGGTCGGGATCAGCTGCAACAGTCTCCTGCCGACAAACGTCAACATCGGCGAGAGGCTTATTTCAGCGTCAACCCGACGACGCGAACCATGCCGTCGGGGAGCTGGCGATAGCCCTCCAGCCGCGCCGTATGGGCGATGAGCATGCGCCGGTGGTAGAGGTAAATAATCGGCTCGTCGTCGAGAAGGAGGCGGGTCAGTTTTTCGTAGATCGCCTTGCGCTGCGCGCGATCAGAAGGAACGCGCGATTCGTCGAGCAGCTTGTCGACATCCGCATTGCACAAGCCCGTATAATTTAGCGGCGCCTTGCATTTGTAGAAACTGTACAGATTGCCGTCGGGATCGCTGCGGCCGCTCCAGTCCAATCGATAGGCTTCATATTCGCCGGCCTCCGCCTGTTTGAGTGAGGTTGCGAATTCGGTCACGCGGATTTTCATGTTGATACCGATCTCGGCGGCCATCGCTTGAATGACCTCGGCAACCGATTGTGGCTCGGCGCCTTTGGGCACCATGAAGTCGACGTCGAAAGGCGTCGTCACTCCGGCCTGTTTGAGCAGCGCCTTGGCCTTGGCCACGTCGCGTTTGGGCACTGGAAAACTTTGCTGATAATAAAAATGCTCCGGGTTCACCCATTGATCGCCCGGAACGAATTCGCCGTTGAAGACGACTTGATCAAGCGCCTCGCGGTCGATCGCGGCATCGAGCGCCTGGCGCACCGCGGCCGACTTGCCGAGCGGATTGTTCGCGCGCTCGCTTTTGCCGATATTGATGTCGATCCCCATATAGCCGAGCCCAAGTGCAGTCGCGAGCCGGAGCTTCGGATCGGCGCGGATGTCCTTGATGTCGGTGGCCGACGCCCGTTCGATCAGATCAAGCCCGCCGCTCTTGAGATTGGCGAGCCGCACGGTGTCGTCGCTGATCGGTAAAAAGACAACGCGGTCGATGTGGACGTTATCCTTGTTCCAGTAGTCGGCGAATTTCTCGCCGATGATACGATCCTGCGGCACGCGTTCGATAAATTTGTATGGGCCAGCGCAGACCGGATGCAGTCCGAACTTGTCACCGGCCGCCGACGCCGCCTTTGGCGACACCATCATGCCCGAGCGATCGGTGAGCTGTGCAATCAGCGGAGCGAATGGTGCCTTGAGAACGATTTTGATCGTCAGCGGATCGACGACTTCGATACGATCGACGGCGGCAAGCTCCGGCTTACGGAACGAGCCGGCCATCGTCATGTGCCGCTCCAGCGAATATTTCGCCGCTTCGGCGTTGAATGCCTCGCCATCGTGAAATTTCACATTCGGGCGCAGCTTGATCGTCACGGCCAGCCCGTCCGGCGCGGTCTCATAGCCAAGCGCAAGCTGGGGAACGACATTAAGCTTCTCGTCGATGTCGAACAGCTTGTCGCAAAACGATGCAAAGACGATGCGGCCGACATAAGTGCGCGCCAGCGTCGGGTCGAGAATATCGGGATCCTCCGCAAGCCCGATGCGCACTGTCGTCTGCGCGCAAGCAATACCGGCGGATGCAAGCAAAAGCACCGCCGCGGCCGCCAATCGAAACGCCTTCATTGGATTTCTCCCCAGGCTTCTTCCCCACAAGCGCGATTATTCCGAGTGTATCAACACCGCCACCGCCCTGCCTATCCGGTCCGCCGGAATGCGTTGACGAGCCGCTCCAAGCTCTGCGACCGCTCCCCTTGATTCACGCCGAGATTGGCGGGCGGCAACTCGTCGGAACGGTGACAGGCGGCCGCGTGCACGTTTCCCGTAAGTTCCGGCCGTACCGTTCGACAGTGCGCGATCGCGAACGGGCATCGGGGATGGAACGCGCAGCCCGCGGGTGGATGCAAAGCGCTCGGCATCTCGCCATGAAGAATGATGCGCTCGCGCTTGAGGCCTGGCGCTGGAAGCGGAATGGCGGAAAGCAGCGCGCGGGTATAGGGATGCCGCGGATTTGCAAACAACGCTTCGCTTGGTCCGATCTCGACAATGCGGCCGAGATGCATTACCGCAATGCAATCGGCGACGTGCTTCACGACGGCAAGGTCGTGGGAAATGAAAATGTAGGCGAGGCCAAGCCGGCGCTGCAACTCGCGTAACAGATTGAGCACCTGCGCGCGGATCGACACATCGAGTGCGGATACCGGCTCGTCGCAGACGATAAGCTTCGGCTCGACCGCTAGCGCACGCGCAATCGCGATGCGCTGGCGCTGGCCGCCGGAAAATTCATGCGGATAGCGGCGGGCCGCCCGCGGTTCGAGCCCAACCAGGCGCAACAGTTCGCCGACACGCTCGCTGCGCCGTGACGACGGCACTACTGCGTGCAACACCAGCGGCTCGGCGAGAATCTGACCCACGGTCATCCGCGGATTGAGCGATGCATAAGGATCCTGGAAAATGAGCTGGGCGTTGCGGCGCATCGGCTTGAGTTGTCGTTCTTTGAGCGCTGTCACATCACGCCCGTCGAAGCGGATGCGTCCCGCTGTCGGGTCGATGAGGCGGAGCACCAGCCGTCCGAGCGTGGTTTTGCCGCATCCGGATTCGCCGACCAGCGCCAGCGTGGTGCCGGCTTGAAGCGCAAAGCTCACCGCCTCCACGGCCGCAATCATCGCGGTCGGACGGCCAAGCGCTGAGCGCCGCGCTACGAATTGCCGACCGAGGTTCTCGACTTCGAGCAGCGGCGCATTCATGCCACAACCTGTTCGAGCGGCGCACGGATACAACGCGATCGATGGCCGGGACCAACGACCGCCAGCGGCGGCGACGCCTGTCTGCAGCGCTCCCGCACAAACGGACAGCGCGGCGCAAAACGGCATCCGGCCGGGAGCTCGGCCATGTCCGGCACCATGCCCTCGATTGCGGCGAGCTCCTCGGCTTTTCCATCGAGGCGGGGAATGGAGCCAAGGAGCCCGATTGTGTAGGGATGCTGCGGGGCCGCGAACAACGCACCGACGGGTGCATATTCGACGATCTCGCCCGCATACATGACGGCCACATGGTCACAAATGTCGGCAACCACACCGAGATCGTGCGTTATGAGAATAATCGCGATGCCGGTTGAAGCTTTTAGATCGCGCATGAGTTCGAGGATCTGCGCCTGGATAGTGACGTCGAGCGCAGTCGTCGGCTCGTCGGCGATGAGGAGTTCGGGATCGCAGGCGAGCGCGAGAGCGATCATGGCCCGCTGCCGCATGCCGCCGGAAAGCCGATGTGGATAATCGTCGACGCGCTGCTCAGGGGATGGAATTTTGACGAGCCGCAGCAATTCGATGGTTCGCGCCCGCGCCTCGCCTCGCGACAGACCGCGGTGGTGAATCAGGCTCTCGGCAATCTGCTCGCCGATCGAATAGGACGGATTGAGCGATGTCATCGGTTCCTGAAAGATCATGGCCAGCCGATCGCCGCGCAGATTGCGCATCTCGCGATCTGATAAAGAGAGCAATTCGGCGCCGTCGAACCGAATGCGTCCCGACACTTCGGCCGAAGCTTTCGGCAGCAACCCCATCACCGACAGCGCGGTGACGGTCTTGCCGCAGCCTGACTCACCGACGAGACCCAAAGTCTGGCCACGCCCAATTGTCAGGTCGAGGCCGTCAACCGCGTGAGTAGCGCTTCCGCGATCGCCATGAAAAATGACTTTAAGATTTTCAATTTCCAAAAGTGGCTCGGGGGCGCTCACGAAGTGCGCTCGTTGGCTTGCGCGAGTTTGCTCTCGATGACGTCGCGATCGGTGACGCCAACGCGATTGCTTCGGCTCGGCAGCATGCGCATGAAATGCACGAAGCGCTCGCGGCTTACGCTTTCGAGGCGCTCCAGCTCGGCAAGCGGATCGGAGTGATCATCGACACGCAAGTTGAGATCCGGCCATTCTTCCTCGCCGCAAATGACGAGAGCGGCGGATTGCTTGCCGCGTTTGTCGCCGCCCGCGGCCTCGCCCGCCCGCATCGCCGCGATCAGGCGGCGCGAAAGGGGAAGCGCAGCATTCGTTGCATAGGCGGCCGCCGTGTCGTCAATGACGCGCGCGCCCGCGAGCATGTTGCCGGCAACCGAGAAATTATGGCCGGCCAGGTGGCCGCACCAACCCACACAGCTCTTTCCGGTATGGGCGGCGGTCGCGCCTTGCGCGTCGATCACATGGACCTGGCGGTGGTCGCGGCCCGCATCCGCGGCGGTGACCGCGGCAACGACCTCTTTGGCGCTGGCGCCCTGTTCGAGAAGGCGCAGACCATCGGTGCCGTAAAAAACATTGACCAAAGCTTGTGTCGCAATCGCGCCGAGGCGCGATTTGAGATGCGGCGCCAGCGCACCAACCGCAAAGAAGCGCGTGGCAACTGCGATCCCGAATTGCCCGGTATTCTTATCGCGCGCGATGATCGACCAGGTCATGCCGGACCGCGGACCAAAGATGACGGGGCGCGATCACCGCTGCACAATGACCGTCGCACCAATCTTGGCACGATTATACAAATCGACGATGTCATCGTTGGACATACGAATGCAGCCCGAAGACACGCCGCCGCCAAGCTTCCAGGGTTCGTTGGTCCCGTGGATACGATAGAGTGTGTCGCCGAGATAGAGCGCGCGCGCACCGAGCGGATTATCTGGCCCTCCTGCCATATGATGGGGCAGATACGGCATCCGCCTCAGTTCATCCGGCGTGGGCGTCCAGTCCGGCCATTCGCGCTTGGCGGCAACGGTGCTGACACCCGACCAGGCATAGCCCTCCATGCCGACGGCAATGCCATAGCGAATGGCCTTGCCGCCGCCCAGCACGTAATAGAGCCGCCGTTGGCTGGTGCTGACGACGATCGTTCCGGCGCTGTGCGTCCCGGGATAGTCCACCACTTCGCGGGGAATGGTGCCATAAACTATGCCGAAGGGGGTCTGAAACGACCATACTTGGCCAGAGCCCTGCGAAACGGGCGCACTATTCGCAGCGCAGGTGCCAAGCAATGAACCGACAATGATTATGGCAAGCAGACCAATGGCTTTCACGATGCTTCCCCCTCCACCCATTCGACATCAAAAAATGAAAAAATGGCAGGCCCCCGATCAGACCGTCCCGGATTTTTCTAGCGCAAAACATGGCTACGATTGGGCGCAATATCGGCTTTACCACCGAAGCCGTGATGCAGACCATGCTGTCGTGAAAAGGACTGGCTCAAAGCACTGAAAATTCTCTGGCGCTCCCTAGGGGAGACTGCGGGCAATTTCAGAAATGCCGATAAATTCGAAGGTAATCGCATCACCTGCTGGCTGAGTGATACCACCGGTGTATACCACCGGCAAGACGTTGGTCGCTCTTTCCGCACGGCTGAAGGA
>JBKPIZ010000440.1:0-1502 GCA_046730495.1 Pseudomonadota bacterium | reverse complement strand
ATCGAGGGTCGCACCGATTGGCCCCGCGGCGGCCACAGCATCTATTTTCGCGATCCCGATGGCCATCTGCTCGAGCTGGCCACCCCGGGCTTGTGGGCGATCTATTGACCCGGCTCGTAGCCCGGATGAGCGCGCGGAATGCGCGCGATATCCGGGACGGGCGATCGCCGGGTAGGTGAGGATGTTACCACCCTCACCCCCCACAGACCCGGACGTGCAGAACTACTGCATCCGGTTCCTCACGGGAGAGGTTCGCTGACACTGGCGTACTCGTGCATGATCTTGGGCGAAGGGAGCGGATAGCGGGCGAGGAGCGCGGCGAAGCGCTCCCACGACAGGCGCTTTACATTCGTCCGCCGTTCCAGCCATTTCCGCCACAGTCGGCGGACTTGGGTCCCGTACCGCTGAAGCTGCGCCATGTTCCCCGTGATGCCGTAGTAGGCATAGTGACCTATCATCTTCGCAGCCAGTCGGTCGCGCTGCCATTGCAGCGATAGATGGCGGTGTACCCGACACCACTCGCCGATTGTGTGCAGCGCGCGAGCCAGTCGGCTCTTTGCCGTCCTTTGCCGCACCACGTTCTTGCCCCGCTGCGATTTCGCCCAGGTATGGGTGAAGCCGAGGAAGTCGAACGGTGGCGGCTGGCAGCCTGGATGCAGCCCATCGCGGCACTCGGGCCGGAAGTCGATGAAGCGGGTCTTCTCGGGATGCAGCGTGAGCCCATACCGATCGAGCCGTTTCCCTAATACGTCCAGGACCCGATTGGCGTCGCGGTGATGCTTGAAGGTCATCACGAAGTCATCGGCGTAACGCACCAGAGTACAGGCCCCCGTCATGCGCGGCCTCACCACGTCCTCGAACCACTCGTCCAGCACGTGGTGCAGGAAGATGTTCGCGAGCATGGGTGAGATTACGCCGCCCTGCGGGGTTCCTTCGTCCCCGTACTGCAGGAGCCCGTCTTCCAGCACTCCTGCCTTGAGCCACTTGTCGATCATGCGTCGAATGACGCCGTCCGTCACTCGCTGGTCGAGGAACGCTCGCAGGCGATCGTGCGGGATCGAGTCGAAGGAAGCGGCGACACACTACCCATCTCCGCGATCATCCGGATTATGTGACGATCATTCGCGAGCGCCATGCGTTCGAGGGGCAGACGCTGGCGGTGATCAGCAGCATTAAGCGACGCGGCGTGCTGCTTGTCCTCGTCATCCTGCCAAACGGCAGTCGATCCCTCATTCCGGCGTCCTGGACCGATTGGATAGATCATCACAACACCGAGACATCGTCGAGCCCTGACGACGTCATCCACGCACCTGCTCTCGGTAAGTTCGGTGATTTGCTTCAGCTGCGCAAGGTCATCGACGCTCTCCAGCGCCGGCATATCGAGTCGGCATCGCACGTGGAGAGCAGCAATGCAGCTGAACCTCTTTCTCGACCCTTCCGATCTGCTGTCAAGCCCCACGTCGTCGAGCCCGCCGCAGGGCGCCTGGGATCAACTCGACGAG